>JAHBVV010000014.1 GCA_019637335.1 Candidatus Hydrogenedentota bacterium
TAAGTCCGGCGCCGGACAACCTTCTATAACCACAACTGCAATGTAGGATAGCCGTCCCGGCTGTCCACGGATTGCAACGCAAACCACCCCAGCCGCGAAAGCGCCCCAAACCACCCCAGAATCGCGGGTGCCGCCAGGGGGGACTGGCTCCCGCGACGCCAACCACCCCAGCCGCGTAGGCGCCCCAAACCACCCCAAAATCGCGGGTGCCTGTACCCGCAGAAAAGCACCCCCCGCGCCACGCGCACCCGCCCCAGGGACTGCGGCGCCCCATCACCCCGGGTACAAGCAGCCCCCACGCGACCCAAAGCGAGCCCAACCAACCCACAACACCGCCAACCGGCGCGGCTGTCCCGTCGCCGACCAGCCAACCAGCGCCCCAGCCGCGCAAGCGCCCAAGACCCCACCCAATTCACCAGGTCCCTGCCGTCCCTGCCGTCCCTGCCGTCCCTGCCGTCCCCGCCGTCCCCGCCGTCCCTGCCGTCCCTGCCGTCCCTGCCGTCCCTGCCGTCCCCGCCGTCCCTGCTGTCCCTGAAACCCACCGCCTCCCCTCCCACCCTTCACGTTGCCGCACCCTTTTCCGCGCCGTATAATGCCGTTGGATACGGGCCCTACCGTCTAGCGCCCGTCACACGCCATCGGGGATCCGCCATGAGCGACCGCAATCTCACCCGCGCATACCACACGCCGCCCGGCTTTGCCGGCAGTTACCGCCGCATCCTCCTTGGCCGCCGTGATCGCCACCGCGCCGGGGACCCGCTACCGCCGCTGGAGGCGCGTTGGAACGGCGCATCCGCCACGCCGGATCGTATCGCCCGCTACGCGGACGCATGCGGTCTCCCGGACACCCCGAACTACCCCCTGCTCTTCCCGCATATACTCGTCTCCCCGATGCAGATCGATCTGATCAGCCAGCCCGCATTCCCGCTGTCCCCTATGGGCGCGGTGCACACGCGGATTCACGTGTTGCAGCACCGCCCGATCCCCCGGGACGCGCGGGTGGACGTATCCTGTCGCCTTTCGGCCTCCCGCGTGCTGAAGGCGGGCCTCGAATTCGACTTCACGACCGTCCTCACGCTCGACGGCGCGCCGTGCTGGGAGAGTGTGAGCGCGAACCTGATCCGTGGCAAGAAGTTCGGTGATCCGGCGGATCCGCCGGCGCTGGCCCACCTGGACGAACTGGGCGATCCCGAGGGCGAGCACGCCTGGACCGTCCCGAAGGATATGGGCTGGCGCTACGCGCGGATCACGGGCGATTTCAACCCGATCCATATCTCGCGCATCCTCGCGCGCTTCCTCGGTTTCCCGCGCGACATCATCCACGGGATGTGGTCGGCGGCGCGCTGCCTGGCGCACCTCCCGGCGCCGGATCCCGGGAGCCCGATCCGCGCCGACCTGCTCTTTAAAGGCCCCGTCTTCATGGAAAGTCACGTCACCATGAAACATGCCCGGCGCGACGCGGGCCACGCCTTTGATCTATACTGCGCGGACAACCCCCGCCCCGTCATCCGGGGGCAGGTGCGCCCGGCGGAACCGGGCGAGCGCCTGTCGGACACAACCGAAGCCTGAGAAAGGAACCTCGAATGCCCTCCTTCGACGTGGTCAACAAAGTAGACCTCCAGGAAGTTGACAACGCGGTGAACATCACGAAGAAGACCATCGCCCAGCGCTACGATTTCAAGGACTCCGAAACGGAGATCAACCTGGACCGCAAGCAATCGCAGATTTCCATTTCCACGGAAAACACGATGCGGCTGGAGGCGGTGAAGGACACGCTCGCGGGCAACCTGGTGAAGCGCGGCGTCAGCCCGAAGGCGCTGGACTACAGCGAGCCGGAGGGCACGTCCAAGGGCGGCGTGCGCGTGACGGTTTCCCTCAAGCAGGGCATCGACAAGGAAATCGGCAAGAAGATCGTGAAGCGGATCAAGGATTTGAAGCTGAAGGTGCAGGCGCAGATCCAGGACGATCAGGTGCGGGTGACGGCGAAGAAGATCGACGACTTGCAGGCGGTGATCGCGCTGCTGAAGGGCGAGGACCTCGGCATTCCGATGCAGTATGTAAACATGAAAAGCTGAATCGCGGCGATCGCGGGAGACGCCAGGCACTGGAGATGCATTGCGACAGGATATACACGACAAATCTATCGTGTAAATCATGTGAATCCGCGGCCCGCAACGGAAAGGGTAAGCCCATGCGTATGTCATCCATCTTCCTGGCCGCTGTGCCCTTGGCCCTGTCGATTCCTGGCGGTTCCGCCCCGGCCGCCGAAGAGGCGCTCTGGCTCCACCCAAAGGTCGCGCCCCTCCCGACCGAAACGATGGGCCCCTTCGTCCGCCTGCCGGACAACCGCATTCTGGCGGTGGACAGCCACAACGTCCTGTCCAGCGGCGACGAAGGGCAAACCTGGGAATCCTGGCCACTGGAAACGGGCATGGACTTCGAGGTCAGCAACGAGCGCGCGCTGCTCGTGACGCGCGAGGGCGCGCTGATCCTCGCCTGCATGAACCTGAAGGAACGGGTCTGGAAGTGGAACAGCGCCATCCACGACGCGGACCCGGGAACCACGCTCCCCACCTATGCGCTGCGGAGCCTCGACTTCGGCAAGACGTGGGAGACGCCGCAAAAGCTCCACGACGAGTGGAGCGGTTGCGTGCGCAACATGATCCAGACCCGCGACGGCGCCATAGTCTTCACGGCCATGCGCCTGTTGAACAGGCCGGGGCGCCATTCGGTGCTGACGTATACCTCCCGCGACAACGGCGTCTCCTGGAAGCCGAGCAATGTCGTCGATCTCGGAGGGCGCGGCCACCACGGGGGCGCGACCGAGGCCACCGTCCTCGAACTGAACGACGGGCGGCTCTGGAAGTTGATCCGCACGAACCTGGGAAGATTCTGGCAGGCGTGGTCGGACGACAGCGTTTACTGGCGGACCATCGCGCCTTCGGACATCCCGGCGAGCAGCGCGCCGGGGCAGTTGCTCCGCCTGGCGAGCGGCCGCGTGATGCTGGTGTGGAACCGGCCCTTCCCGGACGGAGAGACGAGTTTCCCGCTGCGCGGCGGCGACAACGAGTGGTCGGAGGTCCCCGTGAGCAACCACCGCTGGGAGGTCTCGCTGGCCTTTTCGGAGGACGATGGCGCGACCTGGACCGATCCCGCCGTGCTGGCGAAGCGGAAGGATGCCTCGCTGGCGTATCCGTACCTCTTCGAGCGCGCGCCCGGTGAAATCTGGCTGACCACCATGCAGGGCGGTATCCGGATCGCGTTTCGCGAGTCCGATTTCGTAGAGTAGCGTCGATACGCAACCCAGGAGCCACCCATGGATCTCGCCCGGCAGACGCAGTTGGATGAAGAAGGCTATTGCATCGTTCCCGGCGTCGTGCCGCCCGGCCTGCTGGCGCGCCTGCGCGAGGAAACGGCCCGGATACTTGGCGGACTGCCGAAAGGTCATGAAGACGACAACCGATCCACCGGCAGCATGGTCACGGTGTACGAGAGCCCGGTCTTCGCCGACCTGATCGCCCTGCCGGAAGCCCGGGAGGCCCTGCGGTCGACCGGATTCCACGACGCGAAGTTCTCCAGCGGCTACATCATCAGCAAGCCACCGAAAAGTCCACGCCTCTTCTGGCACTATGACTGGGCCGGGTGGGACGCGCCGGAATCCTTCACCGTGCGCCCGACGCCGCAACTCTTCTTCATGTACTACCTCACGGACACCCGCCGCGAGAACGGTTGCCTCCGCGTCGTGCCCCGCTCCCACATCGAGGACAACGACCTTATCCCCCTGCTGGACGAGGCCCACACGCCCGAACTGCTACGCGCGGCGGACCCGAGCCGTCCAGCCTTCAGCGACCGTCCCGACGAGGTGGACGTGCCCGTCACGGCGGGCGACCTGCTTATCGGCGACGCGCGCCTGCTCCACGCATCCCACGCGAACCAGAGCGACGAGCGGCGCACCGTGATTACACTCTGGTTCCACCCCGATCCGGATACCTTCGGCGAGCGCCTCCAGGCCTTCTGCGCCAACATGGTCGCCAAGACGCCCGCGGACTGGCCGGACGAGGCCAGGGCGAAGCTGGAAGCAATGGTGTGCCGGTACGCCGGAAGCGCCGAACCGTGGCCCTGGAACCGGCATCGCCCGTTTCCGGCGCGGGTGGGGGCGTAGAGAGGCCTGAAGGACCTGAAGGACGATAGAGACTGGGCGACGGAACACTGAAAAGGAATTCAGGATGACTAGACGGCTGACGGCAATCATCGAACGGGAAGGCGACGGCTATACCTCCCTGTGTCCGGAACTTGATATTGCCAGCCAGGGCGACTCGGTCGATGAAGCTCGCAGAAACTTGCAGGAAGCTCTGGAGTTGTTCTTCGAGTCCGCGTCGCCAGAGGAGATTGAGGCACGACTATAACCGGCGCAATGCAACCGCTGTCAGTTCGCAGGGACGCCAGGGACAGCAGCGACGGCAGGAAAAAATGCAACGGCGCACCATCGTAGCCCACTCCCGCACAATCTCGGAAAATTCTCCGGCGGTTCGCGAATCTGCTGTCCCTGCCGTCCCTGAAGTCCCTGCCGTCACGAAGTGGCCTGGCCAACCTGGAAGCCCCAACCCCATGCCCCCCACCACCGACCTCCGCGGTATCATTACCGTCCTGAACACCCCGTTTAACGCCGACGACACCCTTGATCTCCCCGGCCTCGCCCGTAATGTGGAGAACGCCATCCAGGCGGGCGTTGCGGGTTTTCTTATGCCCGCGATGGCCAGCGAAGTGGGCGCGCTTACGGAAGATGAGCGCGCCGCGGTCGTGCGCGCCACCGTCGATACCGCCGCCGGGCGCGTGCCGGTCATCGGCGGGGCTTCCGCGCCGGATCAGGCCGCCCGCCTGGCCGCCGCCCGCACCCTGACGGGCCTCGGCTGCGCGGGGGTCCTGGTCAGCATACCCTTCACGGATGAAGCCGCCTACACCCGCGACGTGGAGGAGCTGGCGGCGCTGGATCCCGGCTTTCTCATGCTCCAGGACTGGGACGCGAATGGCTATGGCCTGCCCGTGCCGCTCATTGTGCGCCTCTTCGAGACCGTCCCCGCCTTCCAATGTCTGAAGATTGAGGTCGTGCCGGCCGGCCCGAAATACACCGAAGTCCTCGAAGCAACGGGCGGAAAGCTGCACGTTTCCGGCGGCTGGGCCGTGGGCCAGATGATCGAGGGGCTCGACCGCGGGGTCCACGCCTTCATGCCCACGGGGATGCACCGCATCTACACCACGATCTACCGCCGCTACACCCAGGGCGACCGGGAAGGCGCCCGCGCGCTCTTTGAGGAGCTGCTGCCCGTGCTCGCCTTCTCCAATCAGCACCTCGACATCTCGATCTGCTTCTTCAAGCGGCTGTTACACGCCCAGGGGATCTATGCCACGGACCGGGTGCGGTCGCCGCAGGTCGCCTTCGACGCAATCCATCAGAAGACGGCGGATGATTTGATCCGGCGCGTGATAGCGCTGGAGGCGCGGCTGACAGTTGACAGTTGACAGTTGACAGTTGACAGCTGAGGGCTGTTGGGGTTGGTGGTTGGTGGCGTCCTGCGTTATGATGCCGTTCTCTACCAACCGCTCTTCCAAGGCGCTCTTGCGGCGCGGAGAATGATTACGATGGGCATGAAAAGAAGGACCTTTCTGAAGCAATCGGGCCGCGCCTTTGGCGTGGGCGCCCTGTTGATAACGGGGACCCGTTCGGGCCGTGCCCACGCCGCGCGCGTGACGCCGTCCGACCAGGTGCGGGTGGCCGTCATTGGCACGGGCGGCATGGGCGGGCGCCACGTGGAGGCGCTGGCGGAGAATCCAAACTGCCACCTGCCGGTGCTGTGCGACGTGGTGAAGGGCCGTTACCTCAACCGGCTTGAAAAAGTCGCGGAGATGACCGGGCGCCGCCCCGAAGGCATCCAGGATTTCCGCTATGTCCTGGACCGGGACGATGTCGACGCGATCTTCGTCGCGACGCCCGACCACTGGCACCCGTTGCTGACGGTGCTGGGCTGCCAGGCCGGCAAGGATGTCTATGTGGAGAAGCCCGCGAGCCCGACGGTGGCGGAAGGGCGCGCGATGGTGGAGGCGGCGCGGCGCTACGGGCGCGTGGTGCAGCTCGGCACGCAGCAGCGCTCGATGCCGGTGTTTCAGCGGGCGATTGACGTGATCCGCAGCGGCCGCCTCGGCACAATTACCTCCGCAAGCGCCTGGGTGAGCCCGAACGGCTGGGGCGTGGGGCGGAAGGTCGAGGACGTGCCCGCGGGGCTCGATTGGGATCTGTGGCTTGGCCCGGCGCCCTGGGAGCCGTTTTCAATGGAGCGCTACGGCGGCTTCATGGGCAACCACGACTACGCGCGCGGCGGTCAGCTCACGAACTGGGGCGTCCACCTGATGGACATCGTGCACTGGGGCATCGGGCAGGACCAGCCGCTGAACGTCCAGGCCATGGGTACGAGCGCGCGGGGCGGGGCGGGCGCCGAGAATTTCGAAACGATAGACGCGCTCTTCGAATATCCGGGCGTGAGCGTGACGTGGGAGCAGCGCTTTTCCAACGACAAGGCCGGCAAGGGCCTCGGGATCATGTTCCAGGGCACGGAGGGCCGCCTGCTCGTGGACCGCGCGACATACAAAGTCTTCCCCGACACGCTGGGCATCGAGGAATTCATCGGCGAGCCGGAGCGGAGTTGGGCGAACCCGGACCACCACAACAACTTCTTTGACTGCGTCCGCACGCGGAAGCGCCCGGCGGCGGAAATCGAGCAGGGCGTGCGCTCGACAATTCCCGTATTGCTCGCCGGCATTGCGCTGAAGACGCGCCGCAAGCTGAACTGGGACGCGGCCAACGAGCGGTTTATCAACGACGACGCGGCCAACCGCTACCTGAGCCGGGCCTACCGCCCGCCGTGGCGGCTGCTTTAGGCTTTAGGCTTTAGGCTGGAGGCTTCAGGCTGGAGGCTGGAGGCTTTTGGGCTTCCGATGCATGTGGAGGGTGGTTTTGGATGGACGGGGTGCTTTGCTGCATTGTTCCGCGAAGCGGGACGGCATAACGTCGCCACGAACCGTGGTGACAATGGCTATTCGATTTGGACGGGTCCGCCTGAGGCCGGCCGCGTTTTTAAGGAGCTTCGATCGATGACCGGAATTTCGAGACAGGCAATGGGGCTGACGATGGCCGCCCTTATGCTGCTGGCGACGCCATGGGCGGCGCACGCCACGACCTTCGACGAGTACGTGGAACATCTTCGCGGGGACAACGACGTCCTTCGGAGCCTGGCGCGGCAGTGGATACCGCGCGAGGGCGTCCGGGCCGTCCCGCCGCTGCTCCCGCTGATCACGCACGAGAATCCGGCGGTGTCGTGGGCGGTGGTGAACGTCATCCAGGACATCGCCAACGACGTCAGCGCGCCCGGCCGCGAGGCGGAGCGCGCGGAAGTCGCGGCGCTGCTGCTGGAAGCGCTGGCCGGCGCGCCGGATCAGGAACACCAGTTCACCCTGTTGCGCGTGCTGCCGATTGTCGCGCCGGAAGGCGCGGATCTCAGCCCCATCGCGACCCTGCTCTACCAGGAGAACACCCGCGAACGCGCGCGGCTGGCCCTGCAGGAAATCAACACATCCGAATCCCGCGCGGCGCTCCGGGGCGCCCTGCCCACCGCCGACGCCACCTTCGCCTGCGCGCTGATGGACGCCCTGGACAAGACCGGGGACGCCGAGGCGCGCCCGCTCCTTCGGGAGAAGCTGGCCGGCGGCACGGACCCCGAGAAAACCGCCGCGGCCCTGGCGCTGGCGCAATCGGCGGACCCCGCGCTGGCGGCGCACTACCTCGATCTCTGCGAGACCATCGACATCAACCACCGCGCCGACATGGAGGACGCGGCTCTGCGCCTGGCGAAGGCGCTGGCGACGGCGGGCGGGCGCTGGGAAGCGTCCATGGCGCTGTACCGCGGCCTGCTCGCGCGTTCGGAGAATCCCATAGCCCGCGGCGGGGCGCTGGCGGGCCTGGGCCGTTACGGCGACGAAACCGCCTTCGACACGATCATGGCGGCGTGGGCGGCGGACGAAACCGGCATGCTGGACGCGCCCGCCATGGCCGCGATTGAATCCCTCCAGGATCCCGGGGTGGCGGACCAGCTCGCGGCCGCATTTGACGCGCAGCCCGCGCCGGTGCAAGAGCGCCTGCTCGGAATCATGGGCCGCAAGCGGGATCCGCGCTACGTACCCGTGTTTGAGAGAGCGGCGGCGATCGCCCCCGCGATCCGGCTGGACGCCTTGCAGCAGTCCCGCCTGGCTGAGGCCGTTCCGCTGATGGAGGCCATCGCCAACGCGGGCGACGGCGCGCTGAAGGCGCAGGCGGTACACGCGATTGGGGCGATGGCCGCGTCGTTCCGCGACGCGGGCGACCGGGGCGGCGCCGGGCGGGCGTACCTCGCAATCTACCGCATCGCCGAGGATGAGGCGGCGCGGGCGGAGGCGCTGGAGGGCATCAAGGGCTATCCGGTTCCCGAGGCCTACGACACCCTGAAGGCGGCGCTCGGCGAGCAGGGCCTCATGGACCTGCCCACGCCGATCCTCGCGGGCATGGCGCGGGTGCTGGCGGAAGCGGGCCGCAGCGAGGAGTCCGGCGCGATGCGCGGCGCGCTCCTGGCGCGTGCGAGCGACACCGCGACCGTGCAGCAGCTGATCCAGCTGGGCCCTGTCGAAGGAACGCACGAAGACCTGGCCCGCGCGCTGGGCTTCATCCAGCACTGGCGGATCGCGGGCGCCTTCCCGCAGAAGGACGCCCCGACGGACGGCGCGCCGGTGCTGCAAGACGGCGCGGTCGATCTGTCCGCCACCTGGACCCAGGACGGGCAGACCATCGCCTGGGAGAAGAAGCGGGGCGCCGGGGCCATGGCCATCGTGGACCTCACCTACTTCGGACGCGACAATGTCCGAATCTTCGGGTATGCGGTGATTCAGGTGGCCGACGCGCAGGATGCGGTCCTGCGCCTGGGCACCGACGACGGCGTGCGCGCGTGGGTGAACGGCGAGCAGGTCCACGAAAACATCGTCGACCGCGGCACAGCGCTGGACAACGACCTGGTCCCGGTGAAACTGAAGGCGGGCGAGAACACGATCCTGCTGGAAATCCTGCAGAACGCCGGCGGCACCAACTTCTGCGCGCGGCTGACGCGGCCGGATGGGTTGCCGCTGGGATTTGAGGAGAAGTAGGGCTACCATGGAGGTACCCGGAACATGTTGCTGGCCTGTACTTCAAGAATCTGCCCATGGGGAGTCGCCGTGCTGCTATTGGCTTCGCTGCCGGCGTGTATGCGTTCTCCAGAGACAGATACCGCATTTGCGTTCATACGAGCGATGGCCGAAGGCGATTTCCCGAAGGCCGAGTCCTATTTTGCGGAGGACGCGGCAAGTAACGACGTGCCCGAGTCGACCCAGGTATTCTGGAACGATCTCACCGGCAGGATGGGCGCTTTCAAGTCGATTACGACGTTTATGATGATCACGGGGGATATCGCCGGTATACATCCGGAAAGTGCGCGGCATAAAATGGTCACCGTATCCATCACCTGCCAGTTTGAATCAGGTTCCGCTGACATATGGATGTCCTTTTCCGAAGATGGAAAAGTGACTTCGCTCTACTTGTGAACCACGTCTTACCCTCGAAGTTCGTGATCGAGCGGGGATGCCTCTTCACCGAGAACAGCAACCGTCCGCATGGGCATGGCCCCATCGACCCGCGACTCTTCTCGCCTTATCCCAAGAACCCGATCATTGCGCGGGTCTTCAAGGAAGTCGGCTGGGCCGACGAACTGGGGTCCGGTGTGCGAAAACTGTTTAAATACGGAAGATCATACGCGGGACACGATCCGGAATTACTGGAGGATGATATTTTCCGCGTAAACCTTGCGCTCTCCGAAGAGGCCGAAGGCGCGGTCGCTCCAGGGTTGGTAGATGGGTTGGTAGATGGGTTGGTAGATGGTTCGGAGAAGAGCAAAAGTTCGGTAGAAAGTTCGGTAGTAAGTTCGGTAGAAAGTTCAGAGAAGAGCAAAAGTTCGGTAGAAAGTTCGGAGAGGAGCAAGAGTTCGGTAGTAACCCTTGGCACTCCTGAATCGATTCTGGCGATGCTGCGCAACAATCCCAAAATGACCATTCCCGATCTTGCCAGCGCGATCGGCTTAACGAGCAGAGCAGTCGAAAAGCAGATAGCAAAACTGACCGCATTGGGTAGACTCAGGCGTATTGGCCCCAAAAAGTCCGGCCACTGGGAGGTACTGCCATGAAATGGGCCGAGTTACAGGCGCACTCAAGCGATGCCGAGGCTGCATTTAGAGTCTTCTTGAGTCATGTTGCACTTTTACGTCGTATCGGCATTTTCAGACATCAATACCCGATGAATGTATATACTGGTCTCAGAAATGGAGATTTTGAACCAACATGATTGCATCAACCCTGCTTATGGCCGTCTTCTGCGCCGCCGCCGAACCCTCGATCCTCTTCAACCGCCAGCAGATCGGCAACACCACGTTCGAGGCCGCGTCTGTTTTCGATGTGAACAACGACGGCCACCTTGACCTCGTGTCCGGCGAGTACTGGCACGAAGGTCCGGACTTCACGAAGGCCCACAAGATCACGGAGATCCTCCGCGCCGACGACTACTACGACGATTTCAGCAATTACCCGATGGACGTGAACGGGGACGGCTTCCTCGATATCGTGACGGGCGGCTGGTTCGGCGGCACGGTGTATTGGCGGGAGAATCCGAAGGGACAGCCCGTGGAATGGATCACGCACGAGGTCGCCCCGACGGGGAACATCGAGCGGAACTCGTTTTACGATCTCGACGGCGATGGCGTTGTGGAAGTCTTCGCCACGACGTCGCCGGTGCATTTTTTCCGGCTGGTGCGCGATGAGAACGGCGTACCGCAGGGCCGCTTCGAGCACTACACCATCACCGAGGGCGGCGGGGGCCACGGCTTCGGCTGCGGCGACATCAACGGCGACGGGCGCCCGGACCTGGTGTTCTCCACGGGCTGGCTGGAAGCCCCGGAAGACCCCTTCGACGTGACGGCGTGGCAATGGCATCCCGTATTCAATTTCGGGCTCGCTTCCGTGCCGATCCTGGTGCACGATGTGAACGGGGACGGCCGGAACGACCTCATCGTGGGCAATGGCCATGGCCCGGGGCTCTGGTGGTACGAGCAGCAGGCGGACGGCCAGTGGAAGCAGCACGTCATCGAAGCGCACCGCGGCCAGTTCCACGATATCCAGCTTGCCGACATAGACAACGACGGCGCGCTCGAACTGGTGACGGGCAAGCGCTACCGCGCCCACCGCGGCCACGACCCCGGCGCGGATGACCCGCTGGGCGTGTACTACTACGACATCGCGCCCGAAGGCTTCACCCGCCACACCCTGGACTACGGCCCCGCCGGCCAGTCCAGCGGCTTCGGCATCTATGGCTGGATCGAGGACGTGAATGGCGATGGGTGGCCGGATGTGCTGGCGCCGGGCAAGGAGGGGCTGTATTTGTTTACGAGTTTGGGGCGGTAGGGACTGCAAAAAGGAAGTTGGATTACTGACTGTCTGGGTAGAGTTAACATATCTCTCAATATGTCACTCGTAACTACATTCCCGTTCTGCTATAATCTCGAAATTGATTGACTTTGACCTTGATCCATAGTAGGAAGGGCTTGTGGCGTTACCCGATCCTGATATCGCGCTACGTGAGGCGGCCGACTATATTCTGACTAGTCGCCTCGGTCAAAAAGCGCAGCTATACCATGAGCATGCTGGGCTCTCACTTTTCTGGCGAGATTTGTTGGGTCAGATACACCGACTCGTAGCCAGTTGCCACATGCCCGAGTTTACGGATCACGGTCTCCCGCATTTGTGTAGCCTGATTGAGCGGGTAAGCGCATGGACTTGCGCTCCAGACAATGGAATCGAGCACTACTTAGTCGATTTGATCTCTCAGGAAGACGCCGCGACACTGTTTACAGCGCTTCTTATACATGATATCGGGATGCTCTCACAGTCCCCCTCCGACTTACCCGAAAACCATCCGCTGGCAAGCGCTTACGGGAACATGGAAATCTCTTCCTGGGTTAGAAAAACTCATGTCCCAAGAATTGAAGGTCTAGTAAAAAGGCTGCTACTAGGCGGTCCCAATTGCGCCGAAAGCCATCGACAGATTCTAGAGTCTGATTTCTACACAAACAGTCTAAGGGTTGCGTCGGCACATAGCGACTGGCCTTGGAGCCCGCAATTCAAGGCCCTCCAAGACAGACTTCGGGGGCTCGCTGCGGTACTTTCTATATCGGATATCCTCGATGAAGATGCCAATCGATGCGACACCGCCACCCTACTCTTTCACCGCCACGGCACACAAGAGAATAGATCTCACTGGATTAGGCACACTTTGACCGCTGACCGAGTATATGTGTCCGGAGGTACGCTGACGGTTACGTTCTTGCGGCTCCCGCGCACCGATCTTGGAACCGAACCTATCTACCAAGCACTGAAAAATCACTACAAACTCGTTCGCACTTACAATGGGGCGCTGAGGAGTATTCAAGCGGGCTTATTGGATGTGCGATTCGACCCGCACACTGGATGTCCCAAGAAAGAGGTCTCTGTGCTTCCTAGCTGGGATCGCATTCAAGGCTTTGAAACCCAAGACCTACTATTGCACAACCTTCTTAAGACCTTCTTTCCGGAGGCACTCTTAGATGAGCGACGACTGGACGCCTCAACAGTTTCGTTGTTGAAACACCACAAACTGGAGTCCGTCAATCTTGACAAATTTTACTACATAAACGGACTACATGAGGTTCGCTCCCCCATCGAAGAAGAGATCCGCTGTTCAAACGTGCAGCAGGATACCTTCAAATGAGTGACTCATTGACAAACGAGACCAATCGATGCGGACTCAAACTCGGCCTGACTCGACTAAAATTGCGAGCGATGGAAGCCCATTCCAGCAAAGATGTCGCGACAGTCAATCATTGCTGCGCCATACTCTTCGAGCAGCTAGTCCATTCGCGTCAAGCTAATGCAGAATATAAGCCCACTCTGATGGAATGCCGCTGGGCATTCTCTCTGTCTCTCTACTGGCTGACAGACACGTATATGATATATTCGGCTGAGGTTGCGCATCGCGCTGCAGCAGACAACACAAGCGATAAGGGTATTTTCGACTTCATAGCTATTGTGATATCACTTATAAAGCGCCCTCTTCTATCTAGCCAGGAGATTTCCAATCGAATCTCTGAGGTGAAATGGGATTGGGCGAAGGACTCAAGCGACGAGGAGGACGGCATACTCCTGCAGCTAGGCTCTGAGTTGTGCTTTACTCGGGATCCTTGGGATTGCGGATGGGAATCTCTCATCGATATCGGGATGTCAATACTTTCTGAGCCCTGTAAGTCAGCACTAGAGAGAACGAAACGCCGTCTTCAAGTGCAACGAGAAATGTTCTACCCGCGAAATATTCGCCCAGTGAATATCTCAATTGATTCAAGCGCAGATGAGAATACAAGATATTTCGTAGGATTAGTTTCTTCCTTCCTAAACTTCGATTGGTCGCAGTTGAAAAGCTTGATTGAACAGGTGGTGCCCAAATTGGATTTTGCTTCCGCGGACGCTCTGCCCTTAACCAACCTGATCTGTGAACTCAATCACTTTCAAGTATTGCACTGGAAAGCGGATGACCAATACGTGCGGCTGACGCGGATGCGCCTCTTCGAGTATGCGGCCTCAAGCAAGTCCCCTGGCTGGACTGGCGACATTCGAAGCCTCTCGTTCTACAAATCGCTATTGACATTCAAGGAGGGCACACTCTCGGATGACAGGAAGGCAGATAGTTTTCGGCTCAGTTCCCTGAATGAGGTATGGGCGCTCAGAAACTGGAGTATCGGGCACTGGGTCGAGGCAATCAAGCAAAAGGCCCTGGCATTTGACCACTTACACAGGCATGGCGGTCAGGACGATGTGAGCGCGATCTTGGCACTTAAGCACTATGTATACGCCACCACATTCAAGAGTGACTTGCCAGGCTCTGGCGAACTGATCGCGGCGTTCGAGCGGATCGACAAGGACCTTAAGATACAATTCGTAAGGCAGATGATGTGCGTCCGAGAATACGCATCGAGGAGTGTGCTTGAATTGTTTACACTCCTGTCAGATGCCATTCCGTACGAGTGTCTAGGTGAGCTTTTGGAATGGTGCCTGAGGTTCATTGACAGAAGCGCTGGCGATAGCCTTCTCAAGCCGCGGCCATATAAGGCCATAGGCATCTGGAAGGATATTCTCGGCACAACAGCTAACAGCGAAGACCTGTGCCGGTCTCTTAGGCCGCTCTACTTGGAGACTGTCAGGGATTCACAGTTACTCCTCGACGATTGCATTCATTCTGTGTATCGATACATGTTGAATGCTGGCAGCCCTGAATTATTAGCTATCTTTCAGCTTCTGATTGACGAAGATTCTAGTATTGCGCCCCATCTGACGCACAGAAAGTGGACACTATTCTTCACCGTTCTTGAAAGCAGACACGAGAGATTTCCTGAGATCGAGACCTGGTTACGAAACAACGCGACAGGCGATACGGAAAGGCGCGCTCTGGAGCTGCTCGTTAGCTATCCTTCGGAAGATATTCAGGATCTGGTAGCGTCCGCAAAGCCATGGGCAATTGAACAGATCAATAATTATCTTGCTGTCATTACAGATGAGGGTCGCACCGGCTTTGGAGGAAATGCGGGGGTGAGCGCATCAATGGTCGAAAAGATTCAGTGGACTGTTGATGATAGACATATATTTGAAAGACTTTTCGCTGCTATTGTTGCACCCCGGGTCACCGTCATTGACATTCGGTATTGTCTCGACATCGCCCGAGCGATGTTAAGATCGAATCCAGCAGACTTTGGCTCCGTTGGACTGGAACATATTCTTCGGCTCTTACAGACACCCCCTACTGCTCGAGATTTCTTGTTGCGCTCTGAAAATGAAAGCCAAGAATACGGTGTCCTTTGGGAGGACATGCATGAGACCATAGCAGTACTTGTAGACGTGTATCCGAGTCGGTCTATACCGGCCTTGAAACTGTGGCTTATAGATAACTACCTCCGAGCGCCTGTCTCGGCATCCGGCTCGATTCTTCGGACGGCTATAATAATAGGCTGCGGAGCTGCAAAAGGTGACGTTTCTGCAGCTGACTGTTTCCCGCTGCATGAGGAATTGGCCATAGCGAGCGTCCTGCTAGAGCGTTGCATTGTCGCCAGCAGAGGCGAACACGCAGAATCACACTGTTTAGTTGGCTACCTTGTACAATTGAAACTTATCTATTCCAAACCGGCCCTCGAAGTCGAAGCTCCGCCTGTGGAGTATGTGACTATTGGGGCAGCAATACGAAAAATGGTTGAGAATCGTATCGAAGAGTTGGTGCGGCATCCGATTGTAGACGTTCGTGTGGCCACCGCTTACCTCCTTATGGAGTGGGCTCGCGACGCTGAGTTCGAAAGGTGCTCTGTGCTGGGAGGGTCACTTAAAGCACTCGGCGATGATCCACGCGCGCGCGTCAGAGTTGTCGTTGGAGGATGTTCAAATTCATGGCCTGCCCAAAAGCAGTAGACTGCGTGCAGCTAGCGACACTACCAAGACGATCCGATATGAGCTACACACCCGGCTTTTCGCCCGCCTTACATCCTTCTCGAACTGCCGCGTGTATACGGGACGAAGCATCAGATACCCAGCTTGCCGAATAGGTCTTCGACATCCTCACATAGCACCAAATCCCGCCCACCATCCGTCGCGTCAAACGTACGCTTCGTCGTCTCACTGGGGATTGCGATGTCAAAGGGCAATCCGTTGCGCAATTCCACTTGCCGGTAGAACAGCGTGATCGCCTGCGTGGCGTTCAGGCCCAATCGTTGAAGAATCGCCTCGGCGTTTTCTTTCAGATCCGGCTCCATACGAGCCCGAACCACGGCGCTTCTACTCATCGGACACGACTCCTTTTTGCCATATTGCAGCACAAACGGGCCACAAGAGCCGCCGCCCGTGGACCCGGAATCTGCTTTCCGAGTTCGTGAGTGTTCGTATTGCCGGCAAAGTGTGATCAATGTGCCGCGCGATCCTGACTTTCGCCGGGGCGGAGCCCCGCAAAGTCAGGTTCGTGCGCACGCTGCCCGCACGTCCAACGAGCGCACGTTCCCTGGGGCGTAAAGTGTTGTGCGATCTATTACGGATGAGTGAAGTCGGAACTTCCTTCGGCTGCCTGGCAACCGAAACACAGCCGGGACGGCTGTGCCACATTCCATCCCGCTATTCGGGCACCGGGTCGACAGCGTCTCCTTGCGAATTGCGCCGGAGTAGAAAGAGTTCGGCGTTGTTTCCGGCGAGCCAGGAATGGTAGGGAATTGTTTCGACCACATTGTAGCCGGCGCGGGGCTGTCCGGCGATGGCCCATTCGTCGCCGAGCACCCACCAGCCGAGTGGCCCGGCGTGGTAGAAGGCCCGGTCGCCGTCCCGGGCGATGAAGTGGGGGCTGGTATACCAGCCGTTGAACTCGTAGCCGCCGTCGATGTTTTCCGGGGGTACGCCACCGGCCATAAGGCGCTGGAGGGTGTGCCACCGGGCGGAATTCCACGCCAGATAGTCCTGCAGGGAGATTAGACTGAAAGTGTACAGCGCGGCGGCCAGCGCGAGTTGCACGGCGTATAGGCGGAGGTCGCGCGCGCGGGGGGCAGCGGCGGCGAGCAGGAGGAGTACGGGAACGAGCGCGCCGAGGAAATAGCGGTCGAAGCGCACGGGCAGCCCGGGATGGTAGAGCGCGCCGATCATCAGGGCGGCCCAGAGCATGAGGAAGGCGTGCCGGCGACGCCTCGGGTCGCGCAGGGGCCGTCGCCCGTCGCCGGGAATCAGTACGAGCCAGCCGAGCCAGCCCGCGAGCATCCAGGCGGCGGCGGCGATCCCAAGGATTGTGGGAAGCCACCAGGCGTCGCCGATGGAAACGGGGCGCCAGTACACGCTGCCTATCACGTCTCCCCTCAAGGTCAGCGGCCCGACGCCGGTATCGAAGAGCATGTTGCCGAGGAAGGGTATGCGGCGTGGTGCGGACCAGGCCACGGTAACGGCAACGAGCAGCAGGGTGGCTGTCAGGCCCCATAGGCGTCGCGCTCGGCTCCCGCGGGCGCGCAGCCAGGCGAAGGCGGCGGCAGCCACGAGGGGAAGGGCGAATAGCCCGATGTATACCATGGCCACGCCACAGAATTTCAGGGCTCCCGCCGCGATTTCCGGGGCGCTTTCGCCCAGGACATAGGGCATCCAGGGGTGGTTCAGCTTTTCGGTCCGGGGGGCGAGGTATTGGAGCAGCCCCCAGGCCGCGAAGAGCGGTAATAGCGCGGGCAGAATGATTTTTGTACTTTCGCGCCGCCCGATCCGGTAGAGCAGGGGCGTTGTCGCCAGGAGGAAGGCGAGGGGCAGGAGTACCGCGAACTGGCGAATGAGCAGCCCCCAGGCGGCAAAGAGGGAGCCGGCGAGAATCAGTGACGGGCGGGGATCCGCGAGCGCGCGGAGGTAGAAGACGCCCGCGAGGGCGCAGGCCGCGATAAAGGGCACGTCGGTCATGAAGGTGTAGCCGAGGTTCATGGCGATCGGGTTGGCGATGACGAGGCCGCCGGCGAGTGCGGCGGCGAAGGGGGCGGCGCGGAGTTCGAGCGCGGCGCGGCTGACCGCCAGGGCGGCCGCGAGCCAGAGCGCGAGGGTGGACCAGCGCAGGGTTTCGAAGCTGAAGCCGAAGAGGGATGAGAATGCTTTGCCCCAGCAGGCCTGCCCTACGAGGCTTGCGCTGGTGAAGGGATGTCCGGTGTAGTGGCCCGTATCGATCCAGTCCCGCACCGCCTGTGCGTAAATCCAGTCGTCGTTGAGCGGAAAGCCGCCGCGGGGCGGCACGAGGAGGAGGGTAAGCGCCCAAAGCAGGGCCACGGCGGCCAGCGCGACCACGGTATCTCGGGGGGAGACGGGGGGGAGTTTCGGGGGAATCGCCACGGGATGGGCTCAGGCCAGGTGGGCGTCGAACCAGGCCGCCACCTTGTCGCGATGGTCCCCCTGCAATTCCACGACGCCATCCTTCCAGACGCCGCCGGTCGCGCAGTGCTTCCGGAGGGATTTGAGGAGGGCGTTTCCGTCGCCGCTGACGTTGGCGATGCGGGTGACAAGCTTGCCGGCGGCGCGCTTCTCGAAGGAGACGGGCCAGCCGCCTTTTCGGGTGCGGGCGACCTGGAAGGGGTGGCGGGTGTCGGGGAGGATTTCGGCGCGCGGGGCGGCGGGCGGATCGGGCTCCCTCGGGAGATCGGCCTTGAGGCCGGCCAGCGCGCCGAACGGGGTGTCCCCCAGGGGGGCGTCGGGCGGGGAGGTGTCGATACGGTTGTTTTTTCGGCTCATGCATCCTCTCCAGGGGAGTTTCCTGCGCGCGTTATTGTAGGGAAAAGGCGGGAGATCGCTCAAGGCGCGGCTTGGACTCGCTGTTTGAGGGAGTGGTATACTGTGGATAAAAGGATATATGGCCATGCTTTGCCAGAAATGCCATAAGCGGCGGGCGACCATCCGTTACGCCGAGGTTGTGGACGGGCGGGTAACCGACCAGTTCTGGTGCAAGGAGTGTCTGGCCCAGCAGCGGAGCGCGAACGAGGGCTTCGAGCTTTCCGAAGTGCCGCCCACGCGCCCGAGCAAGGCGTCGATCCACAAGGTGGTAAGCAATGTGGTCCGCGCGCAGCGGGCCTGTCCGGAGTGCGACACGCGGCTTCAGATCGTCCTGGAAACGCGTCAGGTCGGATGCGCGTCGTGTTACCGCCATTTTGTGGACGAGCTGCCGGCGCTGCTTCAGCAGTTACATGACGCGCAGCGCCACCGGGGGAAAGCCCCCCAGGCGTCGGATGCGCGTTCCCAGTTGCGTTCCGACCTCCTGGCCAAGCGCGCGTTGTTGCGCAGTATGCTCAAGGCCGAAAACTACGAAGAAGCAGCCACGCTGCGCGACGAGATTCGCGATCTGGAAGGCGATCTTTCATCGCCAGGCGCCGGGGTGGAGTAGCCGATGTCGATCGAAAGCCTCATAGCTCGCGACCCGCGCTGGCAGGACTGCGGCGGGGCGGCGCATTCCGGCACGGTGGTGCTGGGGACATGCAACCTGGCGCGCAACCTGCCCGATCTGCCTTTTCCAGCATCCGCCGGCCCCGATGAGCGCGAGGCGGCGGAGGCCCGCGCGCTGGGCGCGTTCGAGCGCCTGGGCCTGCTGGACACCGGCGAGTACTTTTCGCTGGCCGCGCTGAATCCGGCGGAGTTGCAGCTGCTGGCCGAACGGCAGCTGATCACGCTGGAGATGACGGCTCCCCGGAAGGGCCAGGGCGTCTATGTGTCGGAGGACCAGAGCCTTGCGGTGCTGTTGAACGACACGGATCACTGCTGCATCCGCGTGCTCGGGTCCGGGCTGGCGATCGAGGAGGCGTGGAACCGGGCGAGCGCTCTGGACGACCAGTTGAATGACTCGCTGGACTTTGCGTATTCGAACGAGTTGGGTTATCTGACACGCAGCCTGAGCCACACCGGCACGGGGCTGCGGCTGACCCTGTTGCTGCACCTGCCGGCCTGCGCGCAGGAGAGCCTGCTGAACGATGCAGGCGCGCTGCACGAGTTGCAGCAGTCGGCGGAGCGGCTGGACCTGGAACTCGTCGGCGTGGGCACCGGGCTGCCGGACAAGCACCCGGTGACGGCCCGCGAACAGGGCGAGCGTTCGGTGGTTTGCCGGCAGGCGCTGTACCACGGGATGAACGGGTTCCCGGCGCGCGGCCTGCACGACACCGAGGGCGACCTGTTTCAACTGCGAAACCGGACGTCGCTTGGCCGCTCCGAGGAAGACCTCGTGTACCGGCTGAAGCAGTGCGCGGGGGAGATTGTCCGGCGCGAGGCCGAGCTGCGCGAACGCCTCCGGGCGACCTTCGCCGATCTGCTGGAAGACCGGGTGGAGCGTGCGCGGGCGCTCGCGACGAATGCGCGCCTGATGCCGTTTGACGAGAGCGTGTCGCTGTTGTCCTCGCTCCGCCTGGGTGTAACGTTGGGCCTGATCTCGGATCGCACAGTGGCGGACCTGAACGGCTCGCTGATACACTGTCAGGGCGCACACGTCGAGCGGCAGTTGCAGCCGGGCGTGGACACGGTGGACGAACTGGCGCTGAAGCGGCTTCGGGCGCGGCAGTTGAAGCAGCTGTTCATGCCGGCGCAGGGCTGAGCAGCGCGTTGGCCGGGCCATCAAAACGGTTTTGGATTGCTTGACCGCGGGCCAATTTCGGGCTTCCGAAGGCTTTACGCGCGGCACTGAGTTGATACGCCTTTTCCGGCGCCCCCAGCGGCGCGCCGCCAGGCCATACACGAAAGGATTACCACATGTGGGAACGCTTTACCGAGCGGGCTAAGCACGTAGTCAGCGCCGCCCGCGAAGAGGCCACCCGCCTGGGCAGCGAATACGTCCGTACGGAGCACATCCTCCTGGGGTTGTGCCGCGAGCCCGAGGGCATCGCTGCGCGCGCGCTGGAAAACCTGGGGGTGGATATCGAGGCGCTTGCGATCGAGATCGAGCAGCAGGTGCAGCCCGGTTCGGCCGTGGTATCCAACGACGAGATCGCGTTTACGCCGCGCGCAAAGAAGGTGCTGGAGCTGGCGGTGGAGGAGGCGCGCCGCTTCAACCACAGCTATATCGGCACGGAGCACATCCTGCTGGGCCTGCTGAAGGAGGGCGAGGGCATCGCGGCGAAGGTCTTGCAGGACATGAAGATAGACCTGGGCCGCATTCAGGCGGAGGTGATCCGGCTGCTGGGCGACCAGGGCCGCTCCCCGGGCGAGCAGGCGCAGACGGGCAAGAAATCGCAGACGCCGGCGCTGGACAATTTCGGCCGGGACCTCACGCAGCTTGCGCGCGAGGACAAGCTGGACCCGGTAATCGGTCGCGAGGGCGAGATCGAGCGGGTGATCCAGGTGCTCAGCCGCCGCACGAAGAACAACCCGGTGCTTATTGGCGAGGCGGGCGTGGGCAAGACGGCGATCGTCGAGGGCCTGGCGCGGGCGATCATCGCGGGCGATGTGCCGGATCTTCTGTTGAAGAAGCGGGTGCTGACGCTGGATCTGGCGGGTGTGGTGGCGGGGACGAAGTACCGCGGACAGTTTGAAGAGCGCCTGAAGTCGGTGATGAAGGAAATTCGCCGCGCGGACAACATTATCCTCTTTATTGACGAGTTGCACACGATTGTGGGCGCTGGCGCGGCGGAGGGCGCGGTGGACGCGGCCAACATGCTCAAGCCGGCGCTGGCGCGCGGCGAACTGCAATGCATCGGCGCGACGACGATGGACGAGTATCGCAAGTACATCGAGAAGGACGCGGCGCTGGCGCGGCGCTTTCAGACGATTATGGTGGAGGCGCCGAGCGTGGCGCAGACGATCGAGATTATCAAGGGCCTTCGCGACAAGTACGAGGCGCACCACCGGGTGAAGTTCTCGGACGAGGCGGTGATCGCGGCGGCCAAGCTTTCGAACCAGTATATTGCGGATCGCTTCCTGCCGGACAAGGCGGTGGACGTGATTGACGAGGCGGGCAGCCGCGCGCGGCTGCAAATTACGACGCGCCCGATCGAATTGAAGGAGATCGAGCAGGAGATCGAGACGGTAACGCAGGAAAAGGAATCGGCGATCCGCCGCCAGGAATACGAAAAGGCGGCATCGCTGCGCGACAAAGAGCGGACGCTGATCAACAAGCTGGAGGAGAAGAAGCGGGAGTGGGAGCTGAAGCGGGATTCGGCGGAAACCGTTATCAACGAGGAAGATATCGCCTATATCGTGTCGAAATGGACGGGGGTGCCGCTCACGAAGCTGGAGGAGAACGAATCGGAGCGTCTGCTGCGCATGCGCGAGGAGCTTCACCGTTCGGTTATCGGCCAGGAGGAGGCTATCGACTCGATCACGCGGGCTATTCAGCGGTCGCGGGCCGGTTTCCGGGATCACGCGCGGCCGGTGGGTTCTTTCCTGTGCCTGGGCCCGACGGGGGTGGGCAAGACGCTGCTGGCGAAGACGCTGGCGATGTTCCTTTTCGGCAACGAGGACGCGCTGATCACGGTGGACATGTCGGAGTACATGGAGCGCTTTGCTGTATCGCGGCTGACCGGGGCCCCCCCGGGGTACGTGGGCTACAACGAAGGTGGCCAGCTGACGGAGCAGGTCCGGCGGCGCCCCTATTCGGTGGTGCTTTTCGACGAGATCGAGAAGGCGCACCCGGACGTGTTCAACGCGCTGCTCCAGGTGCTGGAGGAGGGCCACATGACGGACTCCACGGGCCGGAAGGTGGACTTTCGCAACACGGTCATCATCATGACGAGCAACGTGGGCGCGCGCCGGATCGGCAAGGGCGGGGGCACGCTGGGGTTCCAGCGCGACGACGAGGAGTCGCAGTACCAGAAGATGAAGGAGAAGGTGATCGAGGAGGCGAAAAAGGTGTTCAATCCGGAGTTTATGAACCGGCTTGACGACACCCTCGTGTTCCACCGGCTGACGGACGAGCAGCTGATCGATATTGTCGACATCCACGTGAAGGATATGGTGGAACGCGTTGCGGAAAAGGGTGTACACTTGCGGCTGCGCCGCGACGCCAAGGAATTCCTGGTGCGCGTGGGGAGCAACGAGGAGTATGGCGCGCGCCCCCTGCGCCGCGCGGTGCAGCAATACGTTGAGGACCCCCTGGCGGAACTGTTGCTTCGGGGGAATCTGGAACCTGGTTCACGAATCGAAGTCTGGCCGTCGGATACCGAGGAAAAGCTGGTGTTCGAGCAGGCGGAATTAGCCGCGGAAGGTGTAGCTACTTGAAGAAACTAGCGTTGGGCTTTGCCCTCACGCTGATCGCCCTGGCCCTCCAGTCCCCCGCACCGGCGCAGGAAGCCGGCAATGTGGGCGCCGTCCGTATAGACGGCCTGGAGCGCGTGAGCGAACAGCTGGTCCGTTCCAAGCTGGAGGTGCAAGCGGGTCAGGAGTACAACCCCCGCGCGGTCTCCCGCGACATTCGCCGCCTCTACGACCTGGGCTTCTTCACGCATATTGAAGCGGACGCGACCCGGGAGAGCGGCGCGATCACCGTGACCTACGCGGTTACCGAGAAGCAGGTAATTGAGAAGGTCCTGGTGATGGGCAACCGCAAGATCAAGGAGCGGCGCATTCTCTCCGCCCTGACGATGCGCGAGGGCGATCCCTTTATCCCCGAAGCGATCGAAGAGCAGCGCTCCGCGGTCCTGGATCTGTATGAGGGGAAAGGGTTTGCGAACGCGACGGTCGATATCGTGGCGGAGCGCGTGGGCCCTTCGCGGGTGCGGCTCAGCTACGACATCCAGGAGGGGACGAAGGCGAAGATCCGCAGCATCACGTTTGTGGGCAATGAGGCGCTGAGTTCGCGCAGGCTCCGCAAGCTGATGCTCACGAAGCGCGCCTTTTGGTTCCTGGGCGGGAAGTACGAGGAGGAGAAGCTGGAGCACGATCTGCAGAAAATCATCGACAATTATGGTGATTTCGGGCGTCTGGAGGCGGAGATTACCCGCACCGACCTGCTTTACACGGGCAACGGCCGGCGGATGGAGCTGACGGTGTATCTTCAGGAGGGCGCGGAATACCGCGTGGACAATCTCGATGTCGCGGGCAATATTGTTTATGACGACGACGAGCTTGTGGACCTGGTGGAGGTGACCGCGGGCGAAGTGCACAACAAGTCGCAGGTGGAGCGCGACGCCGGCGTGCTGGAGAAGAACTACCAGACGAGCGGGTACGTTGCGGCGGATGTTACGCCGATCGTCACGCTTGATCGGGACACGAAGACGACACGGGTGACGCACCGCATCGCGGAGGGCGACCTCAAGTATATTCGCGAGATCAAGATTATTGGCAACGAATTGACGAAGGACGAGGTCATCCGCCGTCAGGTGGCGTTGAATCCGGGGGATCGCTACGATGGTTCGCTCGTGGAGCTGAGCGAGCGCGGCTTGCGGCGCACGGAGTACTTCGACACCGTTCGCACGAGCCTGGATTTCGCCGATCAGGACGATCTCTTCACCAACCTGATTTTCGACGTGGAGGAGGGCAAGCAGGGCAACTTCACGTTTGGCGGCGGTTTCAGCACCGACGAAGGCGTGGGCGGTTTTGCGGAACTGCGCCTGAACAATTTTGACGCGACCAACTGGCCCAACTTCACGGGCGGCGGCCAGCAGCTTGCGGTCCGCCTGAACGTGGGCAGCCAGCGGGATCAGTACTCGCTGAGCTTCACGGATCCCGAGATACTGGGGTATCCGTTTGCGCTTGGCTTTGATGTTTTCGACGATTCCTACAGCATCCGCGGAGGCGCGAGCTACCGGGAAGAGCGGCGGGGCGGCCAGATCCGTCTGGGGAAGGTCCTTTCCAACTATGTCAGCTATCGCGGCGCCTTGCTGTACCAGACGACGGAGATAACGGAGCTGCCGTTTTTCGTGAACCCGGCGATCCGGCGGCAGGCGGGCGAGACGACGACGGTGAGCCTGCGCAACGAGCTCGAGCGCAACACGCTGAACGCGTTCCGGGATCCGTCTCGTGGCAGCAAGCACGTCCTGAGCCTGGAGCTGGCGGGCCTGGGCGGGGACAACGAGTTCTACAAGCTGTTTCTTGATTCGACGTGGTACCGGGCGGTGGACAAGGAGGAGAAGTGGATCCTCTCGTTCCGGTCGCGCGAGGGCTACGTGGCCGAATACGGCGGATCGGATTTCGTGCCGCTTACGGACAAATTCTATGCGGGCGGCACGACGACGGTGCGCGGGTATGACAACCGGGATATTGGCCCGAAAGCGCGGGAGTTCATAATCTTCGGTGACCGGTTCCCGCTCGGGGGCAACCTGCTGTACATTGGCAACCTGGAGATGAAGTACAAGCTCACGGAGCAGGTTCGTTTCTACAGCTTTGTCGACGCCGGCGGCGTCTGGGACGATGACGACTTCGACTTCGGCGAGATGCGCTACAGCGCGGGTATCGGGTTTGGCGTGGAAGTGCCCGCGCTGGGGCCGATCCGGGTGGACTACGCGATCCCGCTTAACGCGGACGACGATCAGGGCAGCGGACGCCTTCACCTGATTTCCGGAATTCGATTCTGATACGCTGATCGGGGCCCCGCCTCGCCTGCCAGGCAGGCGATTCGGGGTCCCGTTTTTCTTGCATGATTTCGCGCGTTGTTGATACAATCACCGGTGTCCCCGCTGGCTGGTCCGGCGCGTATTGGCCGGTGCGTTCCGGCGGCCGCGCCGGGTAACGGCCGGGGACGCCGCGGAAGGGCCCGGCCAAAAACATCAGGGCGGTTTCTGTTTGCCTCCTTGCACGGGTGACCGGCAAGCCAATAAAAAAAAGGACCAATTCACGTGACTTCTACGCTCAAACACTTCATGACCCTTTCCATTTGCTGCGCGCTTCTGGCTGGCCTTGCGGCCCCGGGCGCTTTCGCCCAGGAGGGCGGCAACTACAAGATTGGCGTTGTCGACATGCAGGAGGTCCTGGCCAAGTACGAAAAGCGCAAGAGCAAGTACCAGGATCTGCAGAAGCAAGTTGACGCGCTCCAGAGCGGCATCGACAAGATGTCGGACCGGATCAAGGCGGCGCGCGACGACTACGAGAAGAAAAAGGGGCAACTTTCCGCGGATCAGCTGCTCGACCTGGAGACAAAGATCCGGGCCGACTATGCGGACTACCAGAGCGAGCTGACGAAGAGCCAGCAGCAGATCGACAGCATGGAGGCGAAGGTCCTCAAGGAAGTCGTGAAGGACGTTCAGGACGCGATTGAGGCCGTCGCCAACACGGGGAATTATCATCTGGTGTTGAACAAGGAAGGCGGCCCGCGAAGCGCGGTATTGTTCGCCAGCACGACCATCGACATCACGTCGCAGGTCCTGCAGCACTTGAACAAGTAGCGTGTTCGAAGGCGCCGCCACACCTTGAAATCCTTGAATGAAAGACGCGTACCGGGTTCCCTTGCCCGGTACGCGCTTGCCTGTTTGGGGCAGGGTGTACTACCGCGGCGGATCGAGGCATCCTCATGAAAATGACCGTAGCTGAGATCGCCGCGCTGGTCGGCGGCACGGTATCGGGGGATCCAACCGTTGTCATCACGGGCGTAAACGGCGTGGAACAGGCGCGCCCGGGGGAATTGTGTTTCATCCGGAGCAGCCGCTATCTCCCGCTGTTGAATGAATCGTCGGCATCCGCCGTCTTGATCCAGGAAGCGCCGGCGGGCCTGAAAATTCCCGCGATCGTCGTGGCGTCGCCGGACCAGTGCTTCGCGGTGATCCTGAAGCACTGCGAATCGAACTCGCTCCGGCATCCGCAGGGCATCCACCCGCGGGCGGTGATACACCCGTCGGCGATTCTCGGCCGGGATGTCGCGGCGGGTCCCTGCGCGGTGATCGAAGAGAACGCGCGCCTCGACGACGGCGTGGTGGTGTATGCGGGCGCCTATATCGGGCGCAACGTCCGGATTGGGGCCGGGACCGTGGTCTACCCGAATGTTACAATACGGGAAGAGACGGAGATAGGCCGGGATTGCATCGTTCACGCGGGCGCGACGATCGGGAGCGACGGCTTCGGGTACGCGAACGTGAATGGCGAATGGGTCAAGATTCCACAGGTTGGCCGGGTGGTGCTAGGGGATGGCGTGGAGGTGGGATCGGGCACGGCGATAGATCGTGCGACGTTTGGCGAGACTCGGATTGGCCGAGGTACGAAAATTGACAACCTGGTCCAGATTGGACACAATGTTCACATAGGCGAACATTGCGCGCTCGCCGGCATGGTCGGCGTTGCGGGCAGCGCCACGATCGAGGATGCCGTCCAGGTTGGCGCCTCGGCGGGCGTGAAGGGCCACATCACGATTGGCCGCGGCGCCATTGTCGCCGCGCGCGGCGGCGTAACGCGGTCGGTGGAGCCGGGCGCGATCGTGTCGGGCTTTCCGGCCATCGATCACGAAGAGGAGCGCCGGGTGCTGGTGGCGCAACGGCGGGTCCCGGAATTGATCCGGCGGGTTAAGTCGCTGGAACGCGCGCTGGACGCATTGAAAGAGCAGCTTCAATGAGCAGACAGAAGACGATCAGCAAGCCAGTGTCCTTTTCGGGAATCGGGCTGCATACGGGTAGCCTTACCACGGTAACGTTCAAGCCCGCCCCGGAAAACGCCGGTATAACGTTTTTTCGCGTGGACCTGGACGGTAGCCCGCCGATTCCCGCCAACATCGACAATGTGGTGGACGTTTCGCGCGGCACGACGATCGGAATTGGCGACGCGAAGGTGCACACGGTGGAGCATGCGCTTGCGGCGATGGTGGGCCTGGGCATCGACAATCTGAACATCGAGCTGGACGCGGAGGAGATCCCGAACGGGGACGGCAGCTCGCTCCCGGTAATGGCGGCGCTGCAGAAGGCGGGGATTGTCGAGCAGAACGCGGACAAGCAATACATCACGGTGGACCGTCCGGTGTATTACCGGCAGGGGGATGTGACGCTGAGCATCCTGCCGTCGGACGAGCTCCGGGTCTCGATGACGATCGCCTACGATCACGTGGCGATCGGGACGCAGTACGCCTCGTACACGATTACGGAAGATACTTTTACGCGCGAGATCGCGCCGGCGCGCACGTTTTGCTTCCTTCGCGAAGTGAAGATGTTGCAGGAGAAGGGCCTGATCCGGGGCGGGAGCCTGGAGAGCGCGGTGGTCATCGGGGATGACACCATCCTGAATGACGAATTGCGTTTCCCCGACGAGTTCGTGCGCCACAAGATTCTCGATCTGATTGGCGACATGTACCTGCTGGGCCGCCCGGTGAAGGGCCACGTGGTGGGGGTCAAGGGGGGCCACGAGAAGAACGTGCTGTTCTCCAAGCAGATCAAGGAGACGATCTCGAACGGGCACGACAAGCGCGAGGCGCGCCCGCACCCGGTTTCGAAGATAACGCGCCCGCCGGCTCTGGACGTGAGCAAGATCATGAAGATCCTGCCGCACCGCTACCCCTTCCTGCTGGTGGATCGGATTCTTTCGTTTGTGCCGATGGAACGCGTGACGGGCATCAAGAACGTGACGGTAAACGAGCCGTTTTTCCAGGGTCACTGGCCCGAGACCCCGGTGATGCCGGGCGTCATGATTGTCGAAGCGATGGCGCAGGTGAGCGCGGTGTTGATTTTCGGCGATGGCCGGGAGCCGGACGGCAAGCTGGCGTTTTTCCTGGGGGTGGACAAGGCGAAATTCCGCCGGACGGTAGTGCCGGGCGACCAGCTCATCATCGAATGCGAGATGGTGCGGCGTCGGAAGAACGCGTGCAAGGTGGCGGCCAAGGCGCTGGTGGACGGGCGCGTGGCGGCGGAGGCCGTGATGACGTTCGGGCTGATGCCGATGGAGCAGCAGTAGGCTTCCGGAAAGCGGCCTGGTATTTTCAGGGTGCAGTTCTGATATTACCACGCCCGAACAGTGGGGGAAGTAAAGAAAAGTCTCGATTTCTGGTAGCACTTTATCCGTATAAAGTGGCGCCAGCCCATTCTTGTCATGTCGCGAAACTACGACAAGAGCGCGCAAGGCTGGGAGCGCAGGTCGAAGACGCGGCGTAGGAGGGCGTGCCCGCCTGCAATGCACCGGCGGTGCTTGGCGTGTTTGCAAAATCGGCCCATTTGATCGGGGAGACGATTGGACCCGGACTTCCGCTGTTTAGATTCGCGCCTCCGGCGCGTTGCGGGCGGGCCGCCCGCGCTCCCATTGGTCCGCACTTCCGTTGCGGCGCGGGATTGTGTCGTCGAGAAATCAAGCCAGCTTCATTCCGCTATAGAATTACGATTTTTGCAGTGCGCCGGAAACCCACTATGATGCGGGCTTTCAGCCCTGGCCGAAATCGTCGTCATTCTTCCGGGCCTGCGGCCCAGGCAAAGGGATCCGATAATCTATGAGGGCTGAACGCCCGCTCCATAGCGCTCGTAATTCACCGGTAATATCAGAACTGCACCCTTGTTTTTACCTTCCGGTCGGGCCGCGCCGCGGATGGCTCAGCCTCCCCCCTCTTCCAACACCGCGGTGGCGCGCTCCAGGACGATATCGCGCCGTTCGCGGTGGATCTCCATCAACGCGTCGCGATCCAGCACAATGGGGACGTCCGGCGTCACGGCGCCCGCGCCGGCTGCATCGGCTACGCCCCGGGGATTGCCAGCGGCGTCGAGCGAGCGGCGTGACGGGTAGTAGATGACGTAGCCGCCGGGCAGCGTCAACTCCACGTCGGGGGTGGTGGGCGATCCGTAGGTTGGGGTTTCCCCGACCACCCGCACGTTTTCGCGGCCCTGCAGGAACGCGGCCATGGACTCGGCGGGCCCCATGGTGTAGCCGTCCACGAGCACGGCCACGGGGCCTTCGAAGGCGGGTGCATGCGGCTCCACGTATAGCGTCCTCCCCTCATTCGCCTTGAAGGCGGCGGCATCGCCGTCCCAGAACGCGGGGGTCTCGTAGAAGGCGCGTTCCGCGACGAGGGGCGACAGGAAGCGCGGGACCAGGGCCGCATCGCCGCCCTGGGTCCCCCGCAGGTCGATCAGCAGCCCGGTCGCGCCGGCGCTGACAGCCGAATTGACGGCATTCCGGAAATCGCGATGCGGAAATGGGGTGGTCAGCGTGGGCGCGATTGCGGCGACCCGGATGTACCAGGCTCCGCCGTCGAGCGCGCGGCTCATGACGGGGCTTGCGAATAGATCGAGGGGCGACCATACGGGACGTTGCAGCGCCAGCGTGGCGAAGCCGTCGCTGCGCCGTTCCAGCGTCACGGTCCGGGTGGCGGCGTCTTCCGGATTCTGGTAGGTGACGCGGCAGACATCGCCCGCCGCGCCGCGCGGGAGCCAGGTCAGTTGTTGTTCCCGGCGCATGAAAGGGGTCGCCGCGGGGGCCTCGGACCAGCGGATGCTGGTTTCGTCCAGGGCGTCGCGCACCGGCTTGTCATTCCACTGATGAATGATGGCGCCGATTTCGATGTCCGCGGCTTCCGCCGCACTGCCCATCAACACGCTGCCCACCATGACCGTTCCGCCGGGCAATTCGGCGAGGGTCAGGCCAACGGTGGCGCCCTCCTCGGCCTCGCGCAGGGCGTCGTTGGCGTCGATCTGGACATTTCCATCGGGAATTGTGTGGACATAGCGCCGGAGGGCGAGGTACCAGGCGTTTCGGTCACCCGCTTCGTGCGCCGCCGCGACATCCGCCGCGACCTCGGTGTAGAGCGCGTCCCAGGCGATGCCTTTCTCGGCGGTATAGGCGTATTCGCGGCCAATCCGCTCGTGCATGAGCTGGAACGCGCGGGGCCAGGGGCGGCTGCGGAGGTCGTTCTCGGTGCGCAGGATGGCGGGGAGCGGGACGTTGAGCATGGGGACTTCGATGCCGGTGACCGGGATACGCGCGCGGGTGCACGCGCCGAGCACGAGCGGGAGCAGCATGGCGGCGGTGACGGCCAAAGCGGTGTGCGAGGTGTGAGAGCGATTCGACTTCATGGGAGGGCACCCTTCTACCGGATTGCGGCCTCGCACGAATGCGGGCCTGCGTTCTTGATGGTTACTGTAACATATTCGGGAGGCGATCCCCAGTGGACGGCCTGGTTGGTGAGGGTAGGCTTCAAGGCGCAACCGAGTAGAAAGAGAGAGCACCACGAAGGGCACGAAGGACACGAAGAGAAGAAGTCCTGGAACGGATTTTTCCATGCCAAGTTGCAGGGAGGCGATTCGGGTCAGGGTTCAAGGTTGGTGCGGGCGGGGGATTGGACTTGGAGCCACAAAGAGCACAGAGAACACAAAAGATTTGTTTGAACCGAGAATGGACTCCGCGCAGCCTTGGGCCGCGATCTGGAATTCTGACCACGGATTACACGGATTGCACGGATAGAGAAGGAATTCGATGAGTTCCAACCGCGATTGGTGAGGAATGAAGGCTGGGCCGTCGCGCATTGGGAATCCAAGGCTGCGTTTGTGGCGTTGATGGACAGATTGAACCCGCCGCTCACGCTAACTCAGCCTGGAGGGCCAAGCCACGTTGGCGGGCGTTGAATTCCGGCGTAGTTGTCGGGGCTGCGTATGGTATGATACGGGTTTGGCCGCTCGTCCCCGTCTCGAACTCGCTGAAAGGCTTGTCATGTCCATGTTGAAGCGTTTTATTGTCGCCGTTATCGCCGCCGCGCCCGCTCTGGTTGCGGGAGCGCAGGAATCCATCTCCGCGCGGGATCGCCTGTTGGAGAGCATGGGCCACATTGCGGGGCTGCCGGCGTACGCGGTGGACATCGCCATGGCGTTTGAAATGGCGGGCGCTGAGGGGGAGACGAACCGGACGGCAATCACTTCGCATCTTTCGATGGCGGGTGGTGATCGGGCGCGTTTTCGGGTGAATATTGAGGAGGGGGCGATGGAGCTTTTCTACGCGCCGGATTCGAATTATATCTATCTGGAAACGCAGAACCAGTATGTGGAGGGGGCGGCGTTTGGGGATCGGGAGAAGGCCCTGACGATGATGCCGGGGCGGGAGTACCGGACGTCGCAGCTGCTGCTGAGCGCGTACCTTCACAACAGCGGCGGGCTGCTTGACGGGATCGAGACGGTAGCGTTTGCGGAAAGGGAGGGCGAGGACGGCGTGGACGAGATCCGGGCGGAGAACGAGGATGTGGTGACGCGCTTCTGGATCCGCCAGGGGGATGCGCCGCTCCTTGAGAAACTGGAGCTCGATCTCTCCCCCATGGTCTCCCGTTCGAACCCGGAGATCACGAAGGCGACCATCACCTACACCTTCGAGAATTGGAATACGGCGCCCGAATTTGGCGGGGAGCACTTCGCTTTTGTGATCCCGGAGGGCGCGAAGGAATTCAAGCCGGCGAGCCGCCCGGCGGATCCGCTGGAGGGGAAGGCGGCGCCGGACCTTACGCTGGAATTGCTGGACGGTTCGGGACGCCTGGAACTGTCGAAGCACCGGGGCAAGAACGTGGTGATCCTGGACTTCTGGGCTTCGTGGTGCGGGCCGTGCCGGATCGGGCTGCCCATCGTGACCGAGGTCGCAGACGCATTCCAGGACCGCGGCGTAGTTCTTTACGCGGTGAACGTGGCGGAAGATCGCCAGCGCGCGGAGGCGTTTGTTCGCGACACCGGGCTCACGGCTCCGGTGGCGCTGGACGCGAATGGCGTGGCGCAGCGCCTTTACGGGGCCAACAGCATTCCGAAGACGGTTATCATCGACCGGGAAGGCGTGGTGCGGGAAGTCCACGCCGGGGTGTCGCCGAGTCTGAAATCGGAATTGACGCAGGCGCTCACCGAGCTGACGCAGGAGAGCGCCGCGGCGGAATAGGCGCGCGATTCGGCCTTGCGTTCGATCAACCGGCGTCCCAGAGCGACAGGAATTCCTCGCCCTCGGCGGGCTGAAGAATCTCCGGGCGGATGAGGCGTTTCACGATGGGATCCGGGACGCGCGTGATTTCGCCGGTCTCGGGTATGTGGGTGAGCGTGCGCAGGACTTTTTCGGTGTCGTCGCATTCGTAGTACATCCAGGCGTTGCCCTTGCCGGGGACAATCTGGGATGTCTTGAAGTATTTCATGGGGTGATTCCTTTCGAATTCTCTGGAAGTGGGCCGGTCAAAACGCCGGGCCGTCTTGGTTTTCGGCATCCGTGACTTCGGGGCCGCTCAAGCAGCGGTAGGCCGCGTCGAGTTGCGCGTGGCTGCCGACCAGCACGAGCACGTCGCCCGTTTGGAGGGTGAAATCGGCCGGGGGGTTGGTGTTGGGCTTCCCGTCGCGCACGACGGCGATAATGGTGACACCGGTCTCCGCCCGCAGGTTGAGACCGGCAATGGTCCGCCCGGGAGCGACGCTGTCCTCGTCGAGATAGAAGGTCTTTGTCGCGGTAAGGCGGAGCACCTCCATGAGCTCCCGCATGCGGTCGGGCAGTTCGGCGGCGTCGTCGCGCAGGACCCCGTAGCCGCCGGCGCGGACGGACGCGATCTGCGCCTGGACGATGTTGTCGGGCACGCGGAATTCGGTCAGCACGGTGGCGAAGAGTTTGATCGACACCTCGAAATCGGCGGGGATGACCGTGGTGGCGCCGGCGCGCATCAGGAGTTCGAGTTCATCGATGTATTCCGTGCGCACCACAATGGGGATATCGTGCCGCAGCACCCGGACCTGGGCCACCATGCGGCGTGTGGCGATGCGGTCGTTGACGGCGATGACAACGGCGCGCGCGTGGCCGAGGCCGGCCTCTTCGAGGATGCGCGCCCGGGTCCCGTCACCCACGACGACGTGCAACCCGGCATCCCGCGCTTCCCGGGCGAAGGCCCGGTTCATTTCCAGCACGGAGCACGGGATATGGGTGGCGTGCAGCACGCGGGCGAGGTTGCGGCCGTTGACGCCGTAGCCGACGATCAGGACGTGGCTGTTCCCCTCCTCCCCCCCGCTATCCGCTTCGCTCGCGCCAGCACCGGATCGCCCGATAAGCCGGGTCAGGGAGGTGGCGAGCCCGCCCGAAACGGGGAGCAGCAGGGCCCCGGCCATCATGGTGCCCACGATGACGGGAATGAGGCTGTCCATGGCCTCGGCGGACATGAGGTCGGCGGTGTGGGCCTCGCGGGCCAGCACGTAGCCGAATTCACTGACGGTGCAGAGCCCGATGCCGCCCTGGATGGCGACGCGAAGGGGCCAGCCGGAGATGGCGATGGCGAAGGAGGTGACGGCGGCCTTCATGACGAGGATGCCGGCGACGGCCGCGACCACGAAGAGGGCATTTTCGGCGACGTAGTCGAGCTGGACGAGCATGCCGAGCGAAATGAAGAAGAGCGCGTTGAATACGTCGCGGAAGGGTGTAATCTCGGCGACGAGCTGGTGGCGGAGGTCCGCCTGTGCGAGGAGCAGGCCGGCGGCGCAGGCTCCCAGGGCGGGGGGCCAGTCGATGGCGTGGGCGAAGGCGGCGCCGCCGAAGGCCATGAACACGGCGAAGAGGGTGAGCAGCTCCGGTCCGCCGTATCGCCCCAGCCCGTCGAGCGCGCGGGGCAGGGCATAGCGGACGGCGGCGACCGCGGCTCCCATGGCGAGAAACCCGAGGCCGGCCTGCACGATGGAGGTAGAGAGGGAGGCGCCTTCCTCGCGGGTGACGAAGGGGAGCAGGAGCATGAGGCCGATGACGTAGACGTCTTGCAGGAGCAGGTTTCCGGTGCTGATCTGGCCGGCGGGCGTGCCGACTTCATCGCGGTCGCTCAGGGTTTTGAGGACGATGGCGGTGCTGCTGAGGCTGATGGCCATGCCGAGGAGGATGGCGGGGAGCACGGGCATCTGGAAGACGAGCATGGCGCCGGCGGCGAGGAGGGTGGTACCGGCGAGCTGGATGGCGGTGAGCAGGAGGAGGCGGGGCCCGGCCTGCATGAAGGATTCGGGCGACAGCTCGAGGCCGATAATGAAGAGGAGGAGCACCAGGCCGAACTCGGCGAACACCTCGACCTCTTCTTCACTGACGATCCCGAGCAGGTGGGGGCCGATGAGTATCCCCGTGAAGAGAAAGCCGAGTATGGAGGGCGCCTTGAGGAATCGGAAACAGAGGGCGGCGACCAGCGCGGTGCCGAAGAGCACGGCGGTCTGTGAGAGCATGTCCGGGTGGTGCATTGAGCGCGGGGCCCTTCGGGATCAGCTGGCGCGATCGAGGAGGACGTCAACCTCGTCGCGTATCAGCGCGAGGATCTGTTTGCGGTGCTCTTCGGAGACCTTGTAGTGCTGCTTTTCTTCCAGCAGGTCCATGGTGCGCTGCGCGACCTGGTGGGCGAAATCGTGAACTTTCATGGGAGTTCCTTTCGAGGCATAAAAACGGGCCATTTGACACGGGTGAGTGTGTCAAATGGCCCGGAAGAAATCAATGCCCGATGGGTGGGAGTGGCTAGAGACCGGCTTTTTGCTTGAGCGCGGCGGCCTGGTCGGTCTCTTCCCAGCGGAATCCCTGATCTTCCCGACCGAAATGCCCCAATGCGGCGGTCTTCCGGAACTGGGGGCGGCGCAGGTCGAGCGTCTTGATGATGGACGCGGGCCGGCAGTCGAAATGCTCCTTCAGGATATCGCTGAGGGCGCTGTCGCTGATTTTTCCGGTACCGAAGGTGGTGGCGTGAACGGAGACCGGCTGGGAGACGCCGATGGCGTAGGCAAGCTGGACTTCGCATCGGTCGGCGAGGCCGGCGGCCACGGCGTTCTTGGCCATGTATCGGGCCATGTAGGCCGCGCTGCGGTCGACCTTGGAGGCGTCCTTGCCGCTGAAGGCTCCACCGCCGTGACGTCCCATGCCGCCGTAGGTATCGACGATGATCTTGCGCCCGGTCAATCCGCAATCGCCCACGGGCCCACCGACGACGAAGCGCCCGGTGGGGTTGATGTGGAACTTGATCTCGCCCTTGACGTATTCGGCGGGCAGGATCGTCTCGATCTCCTTGATCAGGGTCGAGCGAATCTCTTCGTGTGTCACGTTCGGCGAGTGCTGGTTGGAGAGGACGATGGTGTCGATGCGCTGGGGCACGTTGTCGACGTATTCGACGGTCACCTGGGACTTGGCGTCGGGCTGAAGCCAGGGGATGACGCCGTCTTTGCGGAGGCGGGTGATATGGGCCAGTATGCGGTGCGAGAGGGCGATGGGCAGGGGCATGAGCTCGGAGGTTTCGTTGCTGGCGTAGCCGAACATCATGCCCTGGTCGCCGGCGCCCTGCTCCTTGTCGATGCCTTCGCCTTCGTTAACGCCCTGGGCGATGTCGGGCGACTGCTTGTCCAGGGTGACCATGACGGCGCAGGCTTCGCCGTCGAAGCCGGCGTCCCCGCCGCGGTAGCCGATGTCGAGGATGGTGTCGCGCACGATGCGGGGTATATCGACCTGGGCCTTGGAGGTAACTTCGCCCGCGACGACGCAGAGGCCGGTGGTGACGAGGGTTTCGCAGGCGACGCGGCTCATGGGGTCGCCGGCGAGCATGGCGTCGAGAATGGCGTCGGAGACGTTGTCCGCCACCTTGTCGGGGTGGCCTTCGCTGACGGACTCGGAGGTAAACAGCATCCGGTTGGTATCGCTCACGGTGTTATCCTTCCTTGCATCGGATTCGCGGTTGTTGCGCGGGCGAGCGCCTAGTTCAACTGGGAAGCGAGCGAGGCCACGTCAAGGCGGAAACCCGGGCCCATGGTGCTGCTCATGCAGCAGCTCTTGAGGTAGATGCCCTTGCAGGAGGAGGGCTTCGCCTTGATGATGGCGCGGATGACCTCGACGGCGTTTTCGCGAATCTGTTCGGGCGAGAAGGAGGCCTTGCCGACGGGGACGTGGATATTCGCATTCTTGTCGACGCGGAATTCGATCTTACCCTTTTTGATATCGGTCACGGCCTGGCCGACATTGGGGGTGACGGTGCCGGCCTTGGGGCTGGGCATGAGGCCGCGGGGCCCGAGGACCTTACCGAGGCGTCCGACGAGGGCCATCATGTCGGGGGAGGCGACGGCGCTGTCGAAATCGGTCCAGCCTTCCTGTACTTTCTGGACGAGGTCTTCGGCTCCGACGGCTTCGGCTCCGGCGGCCTGCGCGGCGGCGATCTGGTCGGCCTGCTTGCAGAACACGACGACGCGGGCGACCTTACCCGTGCCGTGCGGCAGCGAGACGGAGCCGCGAACCATCTGATCGGCGTGGCGGGGGTCGACGCCCAGGAAGAAGGCAAGTTCGATGGTCTCGTCGAACTTGGCGGTGGCGCATTCCTTGGCGACGACAGCCGCTTCTTCGACGCTGTGGAGTTTGGTGGCGTTCACCTTGCCGGCGAAGGCCTTCTGGCGCTTGCTGAGTTTTGCCATGGTGTGTTCTCCCGTGGTGCGTGCGAGGCGGGCAGCCTCTCCCACTTTTTTGGCAATGCGATCAAACAACGGCGCCGCCCCAGCCGGAAGGGCGAGACGGCGCCTGGAAACTGGCTTTGCGGGGGATTACCCCTCGATGAGCAAGCCCATGCTCCGGGCCGTGCCGGCGATCATCCGCTTTGCGGAGTCGACGTTCGCGGCGTTGAGGTCGGGCATTTTGAGGGTGGCGATCTCTTCGACCTGCGCGTCGGTGACGGAACCGACCTTGGTCTTGTTGGGTTCGCCGGAGGCCTTGGCCAGCTTGGCTGCCTTCTTGAGCAGGACGGCGGCCGGGGGCGTCTTGGTGATGAAGCTGATGCTGCGGTCTTCGTACACCGTGATCACGACGGGAATCACGAGACCAGACTGCTCGCGGGTCCGCTCATTGAACTGGTTGCAGAAGTCCATGATGTTGACGCCGTGCTGGCCGAGGGCCGGTCCCACGGGGGGTGCGGGGTTGGCCGCACCGGCAGGGACCTGCAACTTGATTTGGGCTTTGATTGGTTTTGCCGCCATGTTCTTCGCGCTCCAGCTTCGCACCTTATCCGTGGGATAAGAGCCTTAGATTTCGTTTGGGGTTGGGGCGGGGCGCTGGCGATTGGGCCAGTGCGCACGGGAAAATCCCTAGACGCGCTCCACCTGCCAGAATTCGACTTCGACGCTCGTGAGGCGTTCGAAGATCTCCACCATTACCTTCATATTTCCGCGTTCGGCGTTGATCTCGGCGATCTTGCCGATGAAATTCGCGAAGGAGCCGTCGATAATCTTGACGCGCTCGCCTTCGTCGAACTCGACTTTGGGCTTGGGACGTTCCTTCTCGCCGCGGCTGACTTCAACGATCTCTTCGATCTCGGCGTCTTCCAGTGGCACGGGGAGTGTCCGCGAGCCGATGAACCCGGTCACGCCGGGCGTTTCCTTGATCATGTGCCAGAGCTCGGCATAGCGCTCGGGATGCTCGGGCAACTGCACCAGGACGTAGCCTGGATAGGACTTCCGCGTGCTCACGGCCTTGGTGGAGCCGGGGCGCAGCTCGGTATTCTCCTCCGTCGGCACCAGCACATTGGTGATCAGGTCCGACAGGCCTTCCTGCTCCGCAGCGGCGATGAGCATATTCTGCACGTTCGCCTCCTGGCCGGAGTGGGCGTGGAGGGCATACCAGCGGCGGCGGACACCGTCCTCCGGCACCGGATTCAGCTGAATGCCGGAGACTTCTTCAGCGGCTTGATCATCCGCCTGGGCCTCGCCCTTTTCCTGGAGCTCGTCGGTCACGCAACAACCTCCCTATCCCGCAATAGCGAACAAAATGAGCACGAACTGCTCGAAGATCTTGTCGAAAACAAAAATCACGCCGGCCATGGCGAGCAGCAGGAACATGGTCACCTTGGTGGAGACTTTGAGGTCATCCAGGGAGGGCCAGGTCACCTTGCTCATTTCATGCATCACTTCGCCATAAAAGGCCTTCGTCCGCGCGATGAGACCGGGCTTCTGTTCCGTTGCTGTCGCCATGCGTATCCCTTGGGATTCTGTTCAGAAGATCAAAAAATGGCAGGCCTGGAGGGACTCGAACCCCCAACCTTCGGCTTTGGAGGCCGCTGCACTAGCCATTGTGCTACAGGCCTGCAAGAACCGCGCGGCTGCGCGGCAGGTAAGCGTGGAGAGCGCGCCTGCGAGACTACCGGGTCTCGCGGTGCAGCGTGTGCTTCCGCTCAAACTTGCAGTATTTTTTGAGCTCAAGCCGCTCCGGGTGCTTGCGCTTGTCGCGCGTGCCGGTGTAATTACGCTGCTTGCACTCGGTGCATTGTATCGTGATTTTTTCTCTCATGCAACTTTACCGCCTGGTTGGGGCCGCGGCTGCGCGCCGTACTACTTACTCGACAATTTTGGTCACCACGCCGGCGCCGACCGTGCGACCGCCTTCGCGGATGGCGAAGCGGAGCTCTTCGGTCATGGCGATGGGCGCGATAAGCTCGGCCGAAATCGTCACGTTGTCGCCCGGCATCACCATCTCCACGCCTTCGGGAAGCTCCAGCTTGCCGGTCACGTCCGTCGTGCGGAAGTAGAACTGCGGGCGGTAGCCCGTGAAGAACGGCGTGTGGCGGCCGCCCTCCTCCTTCGTGAGCACGTAGACCTCGCCCTCAAACTTCGTGTGCGGCGTGATCGAGCCCGGCTTCGCAACAACCTGGCCGCGCTCGATGTCCTCGCGGTCGATCCCGCGAAGCAGCAGGCCCACGTTGTCGCCCGCCTGGCCTTCGTCCATCAGCTTGCGGAACATTTCCACGCCGGTGACCGTCGTGTCCTTCTTATCCTTGATGCCCAGGATCTCCACCTTGTCGCCCACGTGGATGACGCCCTGGTCGATCTTGCCGGTGGCGACCGTGCCGCGGCCCGTGATCGTGAACACGTCTTCAATGGCCATCAGGAAGGGCTTGTCCAGGTCGCGGACCGGGGTCGGGATGTATTCATCGACCGCGCGCATCAACTCGAGGATCTTGTTCGCGCCGATCTCGTCGTCGCGGTCTTCCATCGCGGCCAGCGCCGAACCCATGATGATGGGCAGGTCGTCGCCCGGGAATTCGTACTTCGAGAGCAGCTCGCGCAGCTCCATCTCCACCAGCTCCAGCAGCTCGGGATCGTCGACCATGTCCACCTTGTTCATGAACACCACGATCGCGGGCACGTTCACCTGGCGCGCCAGCAGGATGTGCTCGCGCGTCTGGGACATGGGGCCGTCGTTCGCGGCGACCACGAGGATGGCGCCGTCCATCTGGGCCGCGCCCGTGATCATGTTCTTGACGTAGTCGGCGTGGCCGGGGCAGTCCACGTGCGCATAGTGGCGGTTCTCGGTCTGGTATTCGACGTGCGCGATGGAGATCGTGATGCCGCGCTCCTTTTCCTCGGGCGCCTTGTCGATGTCCGCAAAGTTCATGGCCGTCGCGCCGCCGGTCTTCGCCAGCACCTTCGTGATCGCGCTCGTGAGGGTCGTCTTGCCGTGGTCAACGTGACCGATCGTACCCACGTTCACGTGTGGCTTGGTGCGTTCAAATTTTGCCTTGGCCATGTCCTCTACTCTCCTTCCGCACAGGGGTGCGCCGGCGGTGCAACGAGTTGAAAAAAAGATTGAAAAATGGAGCCCACATCCGGATTCGAACCGGAGACCCCTTCCTTACCATGGAAGTGCTCTACCGACTGAGCTATGCGGGCCCAAGTATTGGCAATTAAAATGGAGCGGGAAACGAGGCTCGAACTCGCGACCCTCAGCTTGGAAGGCTGATGCTCTACCAACTGAGCTATTCCCGCCCTGAATCCAGGCGCTTGCGCCTGGAGGCATTCCAAAAATGGTGGTGGGTGTTGGATTCGAACCAACGTAGGAATAATCCAACGGGTTTACAGCCCGTCCCCTTTAGCCACTCGGGCAACCCACCACGCAAGAGCGTTGTATTCAACTATACTGGAGCTGGCGAAGGGATTCGAACCCCCGACCGGCTGATTACAAATCAGCTGCTCTACCAACTGAGCTACGCCAGCGCGTCAAATTCAAAAAGACAGCCGCCCCTGACGAGGCGGCTGTGCGTAGACTAACAAACGCGGGAGGGCCGTGTCAACCTTTCGCCGGGGAAATTTTCCGGCGTCCGGCGCGCCGGGCCTATTCCGCGGCGGTGATGGCGGCAATGGCCACGCTGTTGGCGGTGCTGGTGCTGGAATTGATGATCAGCACGTAGAATTCCGCCGTTGCAAGACCAAGATCGGCCTCAAATCCGGTGAACACCAGTTCGCTGCTGTTTGCGCCGAGGGCCACGCCGGGCAGGCCTTCGCGGTAGACCACGATGGCGACGCCCTGGTTGCGGGCGTCGACCTGCCACTGCGCGCGGTTGAACTCCAGGGAGAGGCTGGCGGCGGCGGGATCGACGGACAGGCGCACTACGCGGCTGGAGAGCGGCGGAATATTCGCCAGGCCGGCGGTGATATCCAGGCCGTCCACCGCGCCGAGCGATCCGGCGAGTTGCGCTCCGGGGGCGAAGCGCGCCGTGTCCAGCACGAGGGGCAGGCGCTCGGCGTCGCTGGGCCGCAGGATGGCGTCTTCGCCTTGCTCGAATGCGAGATCGAGGGCGAATTCACGGTAGGCCTCTCCGAGGGGCGCCCCGAGATAGGCGAACACGGCGTTATCCAGTGCGGTGGCGGCCTGCCGTGCGGCGATTTCCGCGGTCACGAAATGGGTGGCTTCGAGGCTGTCGGCCAAGGCGCCCAGCAGGCCCTTGACGGCGCCGGTACCCCGGGCGAGGTATTCGACGGGGTTGGCCGGGGCGTAGCGATTCTGAAGGTAGCGGAAGAATTCCTGCGCGCTTGCGGCGTAGCCGGGGGTGGATGGGTCGGCGGGCGCCATAAGCGGCGTCGAGAGCAGGGTGTAATCGCCATCGAGCTGGGCGCGGCTGGCTTCGACGCCGCCATAGACCTGGCCGAGGTAGAGGGCGAGCCCTTCGATGAGGGCGGCCTCAAACGGGACGGAGGCGCCGTCCGCGGGGCTTGGAACGTGAATCTCGGGATAGTCGTATCCGTCCACGACGGCGCGGGTTACGACTTCGGTCACGGCCTGCGGCGCATCGAGCTTGAACGCGATGTCGACGAGGGTATCGTCGGCGGCGTAGCGATCGGCGTTCCAGGTGGAAATGGCGAGGAGCTGGGCGGGGTCGACGACGACGGCGCCGAAGGGGCTTCCGGCATAGAAGACCCGGTCAATGCCGCCGATGGCGGCGGGGTAGGTCAGGGCGCTATTGAAGAAGAGCACCGGGGTGGCTCCATCGAGCGTAACGAGGCGGGGGCTACGCCCGCGGACCGCCTCGAAATCCGCCTGGAGGGCGGCGAGGCCGGCTTGCAGCGCGGCGACGGTATCTTCGAGTTGCGCGCTGGTAAAGGCGCGTGCTCCGAAGGAATTGGGACGCTGCACACTGCCGAGGCGCAGGGCGGTCAGCTGCCGGAGCAGTTCCGGGCTCAGGCTGAGCTGCCAGGAGGAATTCCAGTTGACACTGGTGCGGGCCTTGGCGGCGGTGGAGACCGTTTGCAGGTAGGCGTCGGGCCGGTAGACGACCGTATACCGCGCGCGATTGGGGAGCCGGAGCACGGGCGCGACGACCGCACCAGCGCGGATCTGGCCCAGGAGGGGCACAACGAGGCCGCCTTCGAGCTCGGCGATGATGTGGACTTTGCCGGGCACGCGGCTGCCGGTGGGCACGACGTCCTCGGCGTAGGGAATCGCCAATTCCAGCGGCTGCACGGGGGCGTCCGCCGTGGATGCGGCCACGTCGGTGCTTGCGGCGTCGTGGGTGATTTCGAAGGTGTCGCCGACGCGGTTGATCGTTTCGAAGACGTTGAAACTGATCTGGGTGTTCACGCGGGTGATGCCGAAGGCCACATTTTCATCGAGCGCGCCCGCGGCGGCCGTAATGCGTACTCCGGCGGCGGCCGCCGTGCCCCCTTCGGGACCGAGGTTCGCCGCGCCTCCGGGCGACGAGATCTGAATGTAGCCGTTTCGGGTGCGCGTGTGGCTACCGCCGCTGCTGGTGACCGTGAGGGAGACGTCAAAGTCCCCCTCGGCCAGGTAGGTATGGGTTGGATTCGGGGCCGAACTGCGGTTTCCATCGCCGAAATCCCAGCGCCAGGCGATAATGGGCCCTCCCGCGCCGGACGTGGAGAGGTCGCTGAAGGAGACGGTCAACCCGGTGTTGCCCGTTCGGGGCGACGCGGAGAAGTTCGCCACGGGCTCGGAATCGCGGGGGGATTGCGGGCAGCCCGCAAGGCCGATAGCCGCGATCACAACGGTAAGCGTAGTAGTAAAGGACCAGCGAGGCATGGCGGTTTCGTCTCTCCTGCGTTAGTTACTCTACGGATTTGGATCGATGCAGGGATACCTGGAATCCCTGCCCGGAACATTTACAAATCCCCAATTTCGCTCTTAAGTTTGCGGGAATGCACCCCAAAAGTCAACTAAATACCCACTCCCGGGGCAAGTTTTTTCTTGAATTTCGAACATTGGCGTCAATTTTTCGCCGGATCGGGGTCTGAAGGGCAGTTGCGGCCTCCGGCGGGCTTCTGTTAGCATGCCGGGAGAAGGCATGACGCCTCCTTTCGCGCTTTGACGGCGCCCCCCGCATTTCCCCCGTTTATTGGCTTGATCCGCCGCGTTCGCCTGGGTATGAGCGGGCTTGGGCCGGGATTTTGTTTGAACCGCGAATGGACGCGAATTCACGCGAATGACGACCATGGGTGGTTTTTTTGGGATTCCGAGGCTGCGTTGGTGGTGTCGATGGGCTGATCGAGTTTACGGCCCTCGTTGTCTCAGGCTGGAAGCCTATTCCACGTTTGCTGGCGTTTGCGGGTCAGGCAGGGATGCCTAACCTCCTGGTGAGCCGCTCGTTTGGGGCGGCGATGGAAGCTTTGGGTCATTGTTCCTCCAGGCACACGAAGGCGCCGGGGCGCCATCGCGTGGCACGGGTGCTGGCGCGGCGGGTGTTTGCGGGTTAGGCAGGAATGCCTAACCTCCGTATTGATTGTTGAGGGCGTGTGGCGATGGTGGATTTGCGACGGCTGCCGTATGCGACCGAGGCGTTTTTTCACGAAGAGAAGAAAGTAGTCCGGAGTATTCCATGATGACGTTACTTGACGAGCTTTCCTGGCGGGGGCTTCGCCAGCAGCAGACGCATGAAACGCTGGGCGAGGAACTGGCGAAGGGGCCGATGACGCTGTATTGCGGGTTTGATCCGACGGCGGACAGCCTTCATGTGGGGAGCCTGGTGCCGATACTGGGCCTGGCGCATTTCCAGCGCGCGGGGCACCGTCCGATTGCGCTGGTGGGCGGTGGCACGGGGCTGATCGGGGATCCGAGCTTCAAGGCGACGGAGCGGGCGCTGCTGACGCGGGCGGAGGTGGAGGCGAATTGCGCGGGCATCCGGAGGCAGCTGGAGCTGCTGCTGGATTTCTCGGGGTCGAACGCGGCGATCATGCGGAACAATATGGACTGGCTGGGCAAGCTGACGTTCATCGACTTTCTGCGGGACGTGGGGAAGCATTTCAGCGTGAACGTGATGCTGAGCCGGGAATCGGTCCGGCAGCGGCTGGAGGACCGGGATCACGGCATCTCCTACACGGAATTCACGTACAGCCTGCTTCAGGCGTATGATTTCCTGCAGCTGAACGAGGAATATGGTTGCCGGCTCCAGATTGGGGGGAGCGATCAGTGGGGCAATATTGTTGCGGGGATGGATTTGACCCGCCGGGTGCGGAACGCGGAGACCTTCGGGCTGACGCTGCCGCTGGTGACGAAGGCGGATGGGACGAAGTTTGGCAAGTCGGAATCGGGCAACGTGTGGCTGGACGCGGGGCGGACTTCGCCGTACAAGTTTTACCAGTTCTGGCTGAACCAGGCGGATGCGGACGCGGGGCGCTACCTGAAGTACTTCACCTTCCTTTCCCGGGAGGAGATCCTGTCGTATGAGGCGCAGATCGCGGAGGAGCCGCACAAGCGCGCGGCGCAGCAACGGCTGGCCTCGGAAGTGACGCGGATGATTCACGGGGAGACGGCGCTGGACAATGCGATTAAGGCGTCGCAGGCGATGTTTGGCGGGGAGCTTGCGGGGTTGGACGAGGCGACGCTGGCGGACGTGTTCAGCGAGGTGCCGAGCAGCAGCCTGCCGGCGGAGACGCTTTCGTCCGGGCGGCTGTTGATCGATGTGCTGGTGGAGGCGGGAGTGTTCCCTTCGAAGGGCGAAGCGCGCCGGCTGGTGAAGAACGGCGGGCTTTACCTGAACAACGGGCGGATCGACGACGAGGGGACGCCGCTGACGGAGGCCGCGCTGCTGGCCGGTTCGACGGCGGTGATCCGTAAGGGGAAGAAGAACTACCACCTCCTCCGCTTTGCGTAGCGGGGGCGGCGGAACCGGTCAGCGCTGCTTCCGGAACTCCCCGGGGGTCACGCCGCAGAAGCGCTTGAAGGCGACGGCGAAAGCGAACTCGTTGTTGTAGCCGACCATCTCGGCGACGTTGCGGATCTTGCAGTCGAGGATGATGAGGAGGTCCTGGGCGCGCTCCATGCGGAGGCGGGTGACCATTCGCATGGGCGAGGTTCCGGTGGCGGCCTGCACCATGCGGTGGAGGTGGGCGACCGATACGTGCAGCTCGCCGGCGAGGCGGTCCACGTCCCAGTTCTGATCGAGGCTCTGATTCACCTTTTCCCAGAGGCGGTCGAGGCGAATGTGGAGATCGGTCCCTTCGGACTCGGCGGAGTGCCCGAACTCGCGTTCGATGTAAAGCGCGATGAGTTCGGCGTAGAGGCGTGCGGCGCGGGGCGATGATCGGCTGATGCCGTGAGACTCTCGGAGAAACTCGGCCATCGCTTTTTCCATTTGCGACATGAGGGAGGTGTTGCGGACGGTGACGGGCTCATCCTTGAGATGGCGCCAGCGCGCGGTGTCGGTGAGGTGAAACCAGAGGAAGGACCAGGGGCCTTTGTGGGGCTTGTATCGAAAGGGGGCGCCCGCCGGGATGAGGAGGACCTGGTCCTTCTCGACCATGCGCACGGGATGACGGCTGAAGACCTGGCCGCGCCCCTTGAAGGTGTAGAGGAGGAGGTGATAGCCGGGGCGGGCGCGCCCGATCTCGTATCCGGGGTGCGCTTCGGTGACGCCGCCTTCGGCGATGCCCTTTTTTTCGATGACGGCCGCGCGCTCGGACCGGTGGGGAAAGTAGTGCTCCCGGCAATGGGGCGACCACTTCTTGAAATCGTGCACGCTGAATTCGCTTGCGCTGTCGGACATTCGGTGGCCTCATTGAACCCCGGGGCGGCTCCTCGGGGCGAGTTAACTATAGACTCACGTATGCATTACGCCTGAAATACGAATCAGGCGAGATTATTCTAACAATCCACATGAGATTTTCACAAATAAACTTGATAGATACAACCATGGATACAGCGCCGGGAAACGTTTAGTATAACGGCGTTGTCACTGAGAGTAGACCGATTGGACGTCGTCAATACTCTTTCAGACGCCGGGGCGCGCTTTTTGTGCGCTCCGGCTCGCTTTTTTTGTGGGGGGGTGGTTGGAGAGGCGATACGGTGGCGTGATGTCGGACGCGGATCTTGTGTCAGCCTGGAAGGCTAACCCACGTTGGCTCGGGCTGCGGATTCTGGGGTTTTTCGGCGGGGGTACAGCTTTTCATGACGGGTTGCGCAACTCGTAAAGCGTGAAATACCGCCCCTGACTGTCAGGTACACCTGAAGTCTCGCACGCTCAAGCCTTCGCGGCGAAGCCTCGGAGCTTGAACGTGGCACCCGCGGCTGCCTTTGTAATATCGGAGCAGTCCAATCCACGTTGGCTCGGGCTGCGGATTCTGGGGTTTTTCGGCGGGGGTACAGCTTTTCATGACGGGTTGCGCAACTCGTAAAGAGTGAAATACCGCCCCTGACTGTCAGGCACACCTGAAGTCTCGCACGCTCAAGCCTTCGCGGCGGAGCCGCGGAGCTTGAACGTGGCGCCCGTGGCTCCATTTGATATTTCGGAGCGGGCACACAAATCCGCATGAGGCGGAATCGCGTGGCGCGATGCGGGGCGAGGGCCGGTTGGGCCGGTGGGCATTTGGAATTCGTTCCTGTTACACTACGTGTTCTGGCCGTGGAGCAACTTAAGGGAAGGATAGCCTCCGCATGATTTTCGTGAAGACCTTCAAGGGATACGAGGACAAGATCCTGGAACTGGACACCGCCGTAAACTCTTGGATTCAGGAGTCGCGGGCCGAGGTGGTCGATGTGAAGAGCGTGCTGGCGCATGAAGTGGGCGGGCGCGCGGGTTCGGGCGACCTGCTGTACACGGTGCTGTACCAGGCGGACGCGCCGCTGGACGGGTGATTCCGGGGGGTACGGCGTCCCTCTCCCCCGCCGCCCGCGCTTAAAAGTCGCCGTTGTAGCGTTTCGGGCGGCGTCGGTCGAAGGCGCGGAGTTCGGGTTCGATGGATTTCAGGTAGCGGTCCACTTTGAGGCCGGACTGAATGGCGAATCGCAGATCCTCTCCGCCGGCCAGGGTGTCGAAGAAGGGTTTCCACTCGAGGCGGTCGGGATGCCGCAGGTGGATGGCCTGGAGGAGGGCGTAGGCCAGGGTGAGCGGTCGCGCGGCCTGGGGATCGGTAAGGTGGATCCGTATGCCGCGGCAGGCTTCGCCGAGCCAGACGGGCGACGTGGCCTTTCCGGGGATGGAGCGGGGGGTGTAGATGGCGGGTTCGAGGGAGCAGCCGGCGTGGTCGGCGGGGCGCATGCCAACGACGATCTCCTCGGCGTCGAGCCAGGGGGCTCCGATCACCTGGAAGGGGGTGTCCGTGCCGCGGCCTTCGTTCATGTTGACCCCTTCGAAGAGGCACGTGCCGATGTAGAGCAGGGCGGCGGAAAAATCGGGGATGTTGGGCGAGGGCGCGACCCAGGGGAGGCCGCACTGGGGCGCGAGCTTTTCGCGGGACCAGCTGTCGAGGGGGCTGATCGCCAGGTTGAGCGCGCCGATGGCCCCCTGGGTCTCTTTGAAGAAGAGGGCGAGCTCGCCGAGGGTCATTCCGTGGCGGATGGGTATGGGGGCGCTGCACACGAGTGAGCCGATTCGTTTTGCGATGGGCCCTTCGAGGACGGCGCCGCCGAGCGGGTTGGGCCGGTCGAGGACGAGTACGGGGACGCGCGCGGCGGTGCAGGCGATCATGCACTCTTTCATGGTGGCCATATAGGTGTAGTAGCGGGCTCCGATGTCGGGCAGGTCGACGACGAAGAGGTCGATATCGCGCAGTTGCGCGGGATCGGGGCGGCGCTGGTCGCCGTAGAGGCTGACGACGGGGACGGGCGCGCGCTGCTGTCCGACCTTCTCCCCCGCTTCGGCCTGCCCGGAGAATCCATGTTCGGGGGTGAAGACGCGGGCGACCTGGACGGCGGGTTCGAGTGCGAGGACATCGAGGATATGGCGTCCGGCGAGGTCAACGGCTCCGTGGTTGGTGAGCAGGGCGATCCGCTTTCCCTTGACGGCGTCGTAGGTATCCCAGGCGATGCGGTCGAGGCCGGTGTGTGTGTTGGTGGTGCGTGGGTAGAGCTGGCGGGCGACCTCGCGGTGGAAAGACTGGCGGAGCGCCCGGTTCTGCCGGCGGTTGCGGTCAGGATGGGGGGTGTTGCTGAGGAGTATGACGAAGCGGCTGGTGTCGAGATCGAGCCAGAGGGAGGTGCCGGTCCATCCGGTGTGGCCGATGGCGCGGCGCGCGGGCAGGTAGCCTTCGGAGCCGCCGGCCCAGGGGTCGATTTTCCAGCCGAGCACCTGCCACAAATAGTTCGCAACGACGCCGATGCGGGTCATCTCTTCGAGGGTGTCGGGGCGCAGCAATTTTCCGGCGGCCATGGCGCGGCAGAAGAGGGTGAGGTCGGATGCGGTGGAAAAAAGACCGGCGTGTCCCGATACGCCGCCGACGGCATAGGCGTTCTCGTCGTGGACGATGCCCTGCATGATCTGCCCTCGCCACGCGCAGTTTTCGGTTGCGGCGCACTGGTCGCGCCATTCGATGGGCGGGTTGAAGGTGGTTCTATTCATGCCGAGGGGCGCGAAGATGTTTTCGCGGGCGAAGGCGTCGAGGGAGTCGCGGGCGGTGAGTTCGACGACCTTGCCGAGGAGCATGAAGCCGAGATCGGAGTAGGTGCGGGTGGCTCCGGGGACCGAGTTGAGCCCGGACTCGCCGATACGCTGGATCGCTTCGTCGAGGGAGGCGATTTCCTTGTACCAGACCTTGTGCGCGGCGAGGCCGGTGGTGTGCGTTAGGAGGTGGCGGACGGTGAACTTGCTGAAGAGGGGAACCGGAACGATCTGCGAAACGGGCTGGTCGAGATCGAGCTTGCCCCGCTCCCAGAGGAGGAGGATGGACGTGGTCGTCGCGACAACCTTGGTGAGGGACGCGAGATCGTAGATGGTGTCGGTGGTTGCGGGGAGCCGCGCGGGCCGCAGTGCGCGGTGGCCGCTGGCGCCGTGAAAAATGATGCGGTCGCCTTCGCCGACGCAGGCGACGGCGCCTGGTGCGCTCGCCTGACGTACAGCGGCATCCAGCGCCAGTTTCAACGTATTCAAACTTCACTCCTCGGTTGGATTGTCGTTCGCGGGCGCGCCAGGGGTTTTCGCTGCCCGCTGGTCCGCGCGAACGTGTGTTTGTATCGTATCACGTTGGATGACGGGGGCATCAATGCGCGGCTGAATGGGAGATGGATGGTGTGACGGGGGCGCGGTGGGGCCGGGAGGGCTATCCTACTTTTGCGCCTTTCGGCGCTGAACACAGCCGAGACGGCTGTGCCACTTTCCCTTCGGGGTGGTTTTGGTGGGGTGAGGGGAACTTTTTGGAGGTGGGCTCACTTTGCCGCGGACAGGAATGTCCGCGATCCTCGCTTGCGGCGCCTGGACAGCCGGGACGGCTATCCTGCATTTGCCACGGAGTGTCCGCGAGCCTGTTGGGCGTTGCAGCGCGAAGCGGAGCTTGAGCGCGGCGGTCGCTGTGAAACGGGAAAGCCCGCGGCGTTCACCGCGGGCTTCCCGGTCAATGCGAAAGGACACCCGCGCGATGCGCGGGCGAACTCAGACACTGTCTATACGGCGCTCAGCTTGCGGGGGCTGGCGGGGCCGTCTTCTTGGAGGCTTTCTTCTTGGCAGCAGGCTTCTTCGCCGCCGCCTTCTTCTTCGCGGCGGGCTTCTTCGCCGCCGCCTTCTTCTTCGCGGCAGGCTTCTTCGCCGCCGCCTTCTTCTTCGCGGCAGGCTTCTTCGCCGCCGCCTTCTTCTTCGCGGCGGGCTTCTTCGCCGCCGCCTTCTTCTTCGCGGCGGGCTTCTTCGCCGCCGCCTTCTTCTTCGCGGCGGGCTTCTTCGCCGCCGCCTTCTTCTTCGCGGCAGGCTTCTTCGCCGCCGCTTTCTTTGCGGCAGGCTTCTTCGCCGCCGCCTTCTTCTTCGCGGCAGGCTTCTTCGCAGCGACCATGACATTTCTCCTTTTTTGATTCACCCTGGTACCACTACTACACTGCGGCTTGAATGCGCGGCAACAGGCCGCGCGCCGCCAGGCCCTCGCGTTCCGCAAGGCAAGGGCCCGACTTAGCGAGTAGTCACTCGCGTGAGTGCACTTGAGGTGAGATGCCCGGGCGGCCATTTTCCGGCCTTACCGGGTTTGGAGGGCGCGCTGGAGGCGGGCGCCATACTACTGTCCCGCGATCACACCTGGGCTCTCCCGTCCCAACATACTTTCCCTGGAAAGCGCGTTAGCATCACGCTTCCGGCGGCCGGGACGGCGCCCAATCACGCACCAGAATCCCGAACCGCATTACAACAACTGCGTCGATTCAACTTTCCTCTAACGAATGTGTAACAGACAAATACGAAAAAGGCAAGCATTTTTTTGCACTTTTGAAAATTTTTTTTTGCGCGTTCGGCGCGTGTTTACAAGCCCGCCGGGGCGTCGAAGACGTTATTGCGGGAGGCTTTCGATGCGGGTTGGGGTGGAGAAGGCGCATTGCCACGCGCGCAAAAGAGCGGCGATCGCGATCCGCGCCGATCTACATTCTGGCCTTTAAAAATGGGGCTATTGTACAAGTAGACGCTGTTCGCGAGCGCGCGAATGACGGGGGTAGCTGATGTGTGAATGCGATGCGGAATCGCGGCAGGCGAACTACTCCGCAACGAGATCAACGAGCAGGGAACGGTGATCGGAGGCGCCGTTTTTGATCGCGTTGCACGACACAGATTCTATCTTTCCATGCAGCAAGACGTGATCGATCGGCAATCGCATGATGGGCAACCAGGCCGGCCATGTGCCGGCGGCTCCGTGTCCTTCGCGCGCGTTTCGCAGGTTCGCGGCGCGCGCGAAGCGGCGGTAGACCGGCGAGTACATGGTGATGTTGAGATCGCCTATCAGCACCGCGGGTCCGCCGGCGCTATTGACCCAAGCGGCGGCGGCGTCCAGCTGTGCGTTGCGGCGGGCGGCGAGGGTTTTTCCGAGTGGAGGCAGCGCGTGGATGTTCAGCAGGCGCACGCTGGAATCGCCGAGTTGAAACACCATCTCAATGGCGGGAACGCCGTGATCGCGCTGAAAAACCAGGGCTGGATCTCCGCCCGGCATACGGCTGAACACGGCGATGCCGAAGTTGTCCTCTCGCGGCGCGAGGAGGCGTGTTGGATAGCGCGTTTCTAGGGTTTCGAGGGCGTCCGCCCAGCGTCCGGTTACTTCCTGCACGCAGATGATGTCGGGATCGGTTTCGTCGACGAGGCGCAGGAACGCGGCGCTATCGTGGTTGGAGGAGAGCACATTGGCGAGGAGCACGCGGCACCGGGGCCCTTCGGTGGCTCCGCGCGCGGCGGGCAGATACCACGCGAGAGGCTGCGCGGCTTGCAGGATAGCCAGGGTGATGGCCGCGGCGGCCCAGCGGTAATCGCGGTATCCGGACAGGAGAAGCGCGAGGAGCAGGCTGAGCAGGGCGTACCACGCGATGAAATGGCTGAGGAGATCGAAGACCCAGAACCACGCACCCAGCGCGCCGGCGATGGCCATGGCTCCAGAGAGGAGCACCAGTATGCGCAAGCGCGGCAAGACAATCGCGCGCCATCCCCGCGCATACGCCGCGGCGGACATGGATCAGGTCTCGCTGACGCCGGGAACGACGAGGCGTTCGAAGGCGTCGCTTCGCTGGAAGTCGTGCAGGCGCGGGTCGGCGGCGATGGCCTGGTAGACGCCGGGATCGTGGCGCAGGGCCTCGTTCAATGCGGCGAGGCCTTCGTCCTCCCGCCTGGCGGCGGTGAGGTAGAAGACGCCGAGCTCGAGGTGGCCTTTGGGATCGCGGGGTTGCAGGGCGCAGGCCATTTTGAATTGTTCCTCGGCGGCCTCGAGCTTTCCTTGTTTGGCGAGGACGGCGCCGAGGAGGAAACGAGGCTGTAGCCAGAGCGGCATGAGCTTGACGCATCTGGCGATGCCGGCTTCGGCCGAGGCGAAGTCGCCGCGCGCGATATCGGCCTGGGCTCCCTCCCACGCCGCGCGGGTGCGCAGTGCGGTCCAGTAGCGCAGGCCGGCCTGGAGGGCGACAAGTCCGAGTAGCAACAGCATTCCGGTCACCAGATTGGTCATGGAAGGTTTATTCCCGCGTTGTGGGTTACAATTTCCCTGATTTTAGCGTATCCGCCGCCCGTTCCGGTACAATGCGGGCTTCAAGGCCAGGGCAATCGCATTTAGACTTTCTGTCGGAACCCTGCGCAATACGAACTACCTGAAGTGTTAAGAAGGGCGCGCGTTGGAGCGCTGGCATTTCGCCTGCGGCGAATCCCTGACCTTGCCGGCAGAGATGCCGGCGCTCCAACACGCTCAATTTCATTGATTCAAGGCGCCAAATCAACTCAAGCTTACGCCCGAACGCCCACGATCAGGTTTAAATGCGATTGCCCTGGCTTCAAGACAACTCTCTCCCGTCGCGGAACTTGCCGCGCGCATTGATAAAGGAGCACATCCGATGCATGAGTTTCACGCCACCACGGTGATTGCGGTTCGCAAGGGCGGCATAGTGGCGATTGGCGGCGACGGCCAGGTGACGCTGGGCGACACGGTGATGAAGGGCAATGCGGTGAAGGTTCGCCGGCTGGCGGACGGGGCGGTATTGGCGGGCTTCGCCGGGGCCGTTTCGGATGCGTTTACGCTGTTTGAGCGGTTTGAGGGGAAGTTGAAGGAGTTCAACAAGAACCTCACGCGGGCGGCGGTGGAACTGGGCAAGGACTGGCGCACGGACAAGTATCTGCGGCAGCTGAATGCGCTGCTTGCGGTGTGCGACAAGGAGCAGTCGCTGCTGATTGCGGGTACGGGCGAGATCATCGAGCCGGAAGACGGAATCCTGGCGATCGGATCGGGGGGATCGTATGCGCTTGCGGCGGCGCGTAGCCTGATGAAGCATACGGACATGAGCGCGGAGGAGATTGTGCGGGAATCGCTGACGATTGCGGGCGAGATCTGTATTTATACGAACGGGAATATCACGGTGGAGACTTTGGAGTCGGTGTGAGTGGGTGTGGTGGGTGGTGGATTCGGGCGGATTGCCGGTTGTTTCTCAGACAGGGATGCCCAACCTCCTGTTGAGCCGCTCGATTGTGGTGGCGCGGGTGGCGTTGGGTAACTGTTGCTCCAGGCACACGAAGGCGCTGGGGCGCCATCGCGTGGCACGGGCGCTGGTGCGGGGGTATGTCCCTCGGGCGCGCTAATTGGCGAGGTCGAGGGTGACCTGATCGAAGAAGCGGGCGGACTGGGCGACTTCGGGCATGGAGTCGTACCAGTCGTAGGAGTATTCGAGGCCTATTTTCAGGGGCTTGACGCCGTGGCGGTGGAGGGCTTCGAGGAACTCGCGGGTGCGCCCGACGCCGGCGCCCCAGGGTACGTCGTGGCCTTCGGGGCTCAGCTCGTGCAGATCGTGCAACTGCACCACGAAGAGGCGGTCGCCGATGGTGGGGACGGCGGCGACGGGGTCGATCCCGCTGCGGATCCAGTAGCCGATGTCGGCGCAGACGCCGATGCGGGGCCCGCGATCCTTGCAGACGGACATGACGGCCTCGGGGCTCCAGTAATGTGGGGAAGCTTCCTGTGCGTGGTTGTGGATGGCGAGGTTGATGCCGTATTCGTCGCAGAAGCGTTCGATGGTGTCGATGTCCTCCAGCTTGGGCTCGGAGATGAGGGTTTCGATGCCCATCTTGCGGGCGAATTCGAAGACCTTGCGGCAGCCTTCCTCGTCGCCGGGGATGACCGAATAGAAGCAGGAGATCATGCGGATCCCGGCGTCGTCCAGCTTGAGCCGGATCGCCTTGAGCTCGTCGTCGCTCAGGTCGGCGTTGAAGTTCTTGTCGATGCCGCCGCCGACTTTCTGGAAGTCGAGCCCGCCCAGGTAGGCGACGCCGAGCTGGTCGGTCTTGTCGATGGTTTCGAAGAGCGAGTAGCGGTGGAAGGTGTAGGCGGTGACGCCGAGGCGCCAGCCGAGTTTTTCGTGGGCGCGGATCGCGGGGGTCAGGCGGGCGCTGGGAATGGTGGGCGCTTGCAGGTCGCCGAGGGCGAATTGCGCGGAGCCGAGGTAGAAGTTGAGCATGGCCGGGTCCCAGAAGTGATACGGGTTGTGGGCCACGGTGGAGTAGAAGACGCGCCCGCGCCCGTAGTGGCGCACCCAGGCGGCGGCGTAGTCCTGATCGTCCCGCTCGTGGGGCTTGGCGCTGAGGTCGGTCTTTTCCGTGTCGATGCTGAAGAGTACGCGCACGCGATCGCGGGAGTAGGGATCGCCCACGCGGAAGAATTCGTCTTGCAGTTCGAAGCCGCCCTCGGGGAAGGGCGCCAGGAGGGGATGTCCGGGGGAATCGACCTTCATCCAGACGCGCTCGTCGGATTCGCGGTGGTTCGCGCCGCGTCCGCCGAGCATACGGCCGAACTCGGGCCAGTCGTCTCCCCCACCCGCGCCCCAGTTCCAGAAGGCCACGGTGGCGCCGTGGACGCCCATGAGCCCGCCGCCGCCGTAGACGAATTCGAGGAGGTTCTGGCGGAGCTGGGGGTCGGAAAATTGGTTGCCCACGGTGTTGTTCATGAAGACCGCGTCGAATTGGGACAGGTTTTCCTTCTCGAAGACGGCCGGATCGCGTGAAATGGTGACCTCGAAGGCGCCGGTCTTCCTGCCCATCTCCTGGAAGGCCAGGTTGGCGTAAAAGCGCGAGGGATGGCCGCCGTAGACCACGTTGAGGTCGAAGATGAGGAGCTTGCGCGGTTTCGCGGGCGCGGCGGGGGCGGTTTCGGGGAGCGCGGCCAGGATTTTGGCGCGGGCCTCCTCGCTGATGGTGTAGCCGCTGTCTTCCGGGGCGCCGGATTCGTAGGCCAGCGCGGGCGGCGCGAACAGCGCGCCCCCCAAAATCAGGGCCAGTGTCAGGAGGCCGTTGGCCAGGCAAAGATTCCGAAATGCGGAGCGCACAGTACATTCCCCTTTCTTAACATCCCCGGGCGGGCTAATTCATAAGACCGCACCCATCATAGCAGAGTTTCGTGGGAGAATCGCGCCCAAATCTCTGTATTCTTTGCGTTCTTTGTGGCAAGAATCCTCCATGTCTTGCCGGTGCAATCGTCAAATTGAAATGTCTACACTCACGGGTGGATCAGGGCCGCCATCGACCGCAACCGAGGAATGATCTTGAACCGCGAATGGACGCAAATGGACGCGAATTCCTCATTACTCTTGATAGCCACAAAGAACGCAAAGAACGCAAAGATTTGGACAGCGGCGGTTGCCGGGGGGTATCTTTCGGAGATGGAAGTCTTTGAGAATCATCGCGGGCATTTGCCCGATTTCATCCGGCTCAATGAGCGCTGGATTCGTCATTACTTTGCGTTGGAGGAGGCGGATCGGGCCCTGGCCGCCGCGCCGGAGCGGGTGATCGAACAGGGCGGTTTTGTCTTCAGCCTCGTGGAGCGGGATGAGGTGGCTGGGGTGTGCGCGCTGTTCAACAAGGGCGAGGGCGTCTTTGAACTGGCGCGTATGGCCGTGGACCCGGCGCATCAGGGGAAGGGCTTCGGGGATTTTCTGATGGAGACGGCGCTGGCCAAGTTGGCGGCTATCGGGGCACACAAGGTACAGTTGCTGTCGAATACGTCGTTGGAAGCGGCGATTCGGCTGTATAAGAAGCACGGGTTCAAAACCGTCTCGACCGAACAGCATCCCGTGTACAAACGCTGCAATATCGTGATGGAGAAGGTGCTGGGGGGCTGAAACCTGCCTCGGGCCTGGAAAGCCCGTACGCCCATCGAGTTTTTACGTATTCGGAAAGGAGTTGACCACCATGCGCGTCTATACGGGTTTTGTTTGCTTGTTTTTTGCGGTTCTCCTGGCTGCGGGCCAGACCGCTTCCCAGGGCGATCTAACGCCGGTCCGGCCGGGGACCTTTGTGCAGGAGGTGGGTCAGGCCTACACCACGGCGGACGGGCTTCCGAGCGATGGCGTGAACGCGGTGGTTGTGGCGGAAGATGGTACGGTTTACGCCGGAACCGATGGGGGGCTGGCGCGCTTTGACGGCACGCGATGGGCATTGGAATGGAATGAGGCGAACGGGAAAATACGGTGCATCACGACGGATGGCGATCAAATTGCCGTGGCGACTGATAGCGAGCTGTATGTTCGTGATGGAGATGGCCCGTGGGAGACCAAGGCTACCTTGGCGCATCCACCCATTTCAATCGAGTTCCAAGAGCACTCCGTCTTCATAGTCCACGCTGACGGAACCAATCATGCAACGGAAGGTTGGGGCGGGCTTACGATTCAGGGCAAGCTCATCCAATTCTCTGGAATTCGACAAGTCGGCAGTAGGAGCGTTGAAGATCAAACTCACGAGTGGGTCGTGGCGACGGAGACAGGGTTCTATCGTCGTGTCTCCGGCCCGTGGGAGCGTGTATTGCCCGAGTCCGGCGACCGCAGCTGGGCGCCGACGGATGTGCGCGCGGTGTTGTTCGCAGCGAATGGCGATCTCTGGTTCGCCAGCCCCCAGGGCGTTGGACGACGTACAGGCGACACGTGGGCGCTCTTCGAGGGCAAGGACGGGCTGCCGTACAACGATTTCACGTGCATGGCCGAGGGGCCCGAGGGCGAGATCTGGTTTGGGACGACGAAGGGGGCGATTCGCTTCGATGGCGCGCGCTTTGCGTACCGGGAGGGCCGGCGGTGGCTGCCGGACAACCACGTGCGCGGTATTGCGGTCTCCCCAAATGGCGATGCGTGGTTTGCCACGGCGAAGGGTGTGGGGCGAATTGAGCGGCGTGCGATGACGCTGGCGGAAAAGGCGGCGTTTTACGAGGAGGAGATCGATCGGTACAACCGGCGGACACCGTTTGGGTACGTGATGTCCGCGCCGCTGGGCGCGCCCGGGGACAAATCGACGGCGACGCGGCGCGACGACGACAACGATGGGCAGTGGACGGGCGAGTATGGGGCGGCGCAGTGCTTTGCGTATGCGGCGACGAAGGATCCGAAGGCGAAGGAGCGCGCGACGCTGGCGTTCGAGGGCCTGCGCTTTTTCAGCCAGGTGACGCAGGGCGGATCGCACCCGGCGCCGAAGGGCTTTCCCGCGCGCACGATCTGGCCGACGGACAGCCCGCGCAATCCGAATGAGGAGGAGAGCTATTCCATCGCGCACCAGGAAAAGGAGCGGGAGTCGGACCGCCTGTGGAAGGTGATTTATCCGCGGTGGCCCACGAGCGCGGACGGGCAATGGTACTGGAAGTGTGATACGAGTTCCGACGAGTTGGATGGCCATTACTTCCTGAACGGGCTGTACTACGATCTGGTGGCGGAGTCGGACGAGGAGAAGGCGCGGGTGGCGGAGGTCGTGCGCGACATGACGGACCATCTCATCGAGCACAATTTCCGGCTGGTGGACCATGACGGGGCGCCGACGCGCTGGGCGAACTTCAGCCCGGATTCGCTGAACTTCGATTCGAACTGGTGGCCGGAGCGGGGCTTGAATTCGCTGAGCATGCTGTCGTTTCTGCGGGTGGCGGCGCATGTTACGGGGGACGCGAAGTACGGGGCGGTGGCGGATCAGCTCATCACGGAGCACGGCTACGCGATGAACATCATGTACCCGAAATACCAGAAGGGACCCGGGTCGTTTGTGCAGTTCGACGACGAAATGGCGTTCATGAATTACTACAACGTGATGAAGTACGAGACGAACCCGAAGGTCCGCGAGATGGTTGCGCTGAGCTGGTGGGATTATTGGGAGCTGGAGGCGTATGAGCTGAATCCCTTCTTCAACTTCGCGTATGCGGCGGGCTGCACGGGCGCAACGTTTACGTCGCCCTGGGGCACGCGCGACCTGACGCCGGGGCAGGAGGCGCTGGAAGAGGCGGTCGAGACGCTGAAGCGGTACCCGATGAACCTGATCGACTGGCGTCAGACGAACAGCCACCGGCTGGATGTGTTGCCGTTGCCGGATCATGCGCGGGAGGGCGACGGCGCGCGGGGCAAGGGCTATCATGTTTCGGGGAAAGTGCTTCCGATTGACGAGCGATTTGTTCAGTACTGGAGCACGGATGCGTGGTCGCTGGATTCGGGCGGTGAGGGGCGCAACCTGGCGACGGGGATGCCGTTTCTGCTGGGGTATTACATGGGCCTGTATCATGGGTTTATTGTGGAGTAGGGCGGGGTGGATGGGGCGGGCTGGTATGACGGGCGCCTTTGGCGCGGAAATGCCGGCAGGGATGCCGGCGCTTCATCGGGCTGATCGTCTGGAGTCTACGCTCCGAAAGGTCGCCGGGTGGAGGCGCGCCGTTGGCGCGGAAATGCCGGCAGGGATGCCGGCGCTCCATTGCGCTGATCGCGTTGTGTCTACGCTCCGAATGGTCGCCGGGTGGTGGTCCGCCGTTGGCGCGGAATTGCCGGCAGGGATGCCGGCGCTCCATTGCGCTGATCGCGTTGTGTCTACGCTCCGAATGGTCGCCGGGTGGTGGTGCGCCGTTGGCGCGGAAATGCCGGCAGGGATGCCGGCGCTTCATCGGGCTGATTGCGTTGTGTCTGCGCTCCGAAAGGTCACCGGGTGGTGGCGCGCCGTTGGCGTGGTGCGGGCGGGATGCCCGCCATGGTGGGTCGGCGAGCTTTACCACATTCAAAGCCACTTTTTGGGGCACATTCACTTGGAGGCGTTGCGCGATTGCATCGTTTCGCGGGCGGGCAGTACCATGGGCGGGTGCAGTCAGGACGGCGGGGCATGAGGATAGGCGCGCATGAAGCAAGTGCTGGTTAAGGGCGGGAAGGTGCATCTGGAGACGGTTCCTCCGCCGGCGCCGGGGCCGGGGATGGTGCTGGTTCGGGTTCACTACTCGTTGATCAGCGCGGGAACGGAGTCGGGCTTTGTGGCGCCGGGCGGCGCGGCGGCGTATGCGTTGAAGAAGGCGCGCGACCCGCTGAATATCGAGAAGGTGAAGCGGAAGATCGCGTCGGCGGGCATCCGGGCCACGTACGAGACCGTCCGGGGGAAGCTGCTGGAATTTCAGGCGCCGGGCTACAGCACGTCGGGGGTGATTGTGGCGTGCGGCGCCGACGTGAGCGGGTTTCGCGTGGGCGATCGCGTGGCGTGCGCGGGGGCCGGGTATGCGTGCCATGCCGAGTACAACGCCGTGCCACAGCAGCTTGTCACGCCCTTGCCCGACGGCGTGGATTTTCAGGCGGGCGCGTTCGTGGCGCTGGGCGCGATCGCGATGCAGGGCGTCCGTCGCGCGGCGCCGACCTTCGGCGAGACGGTTGTCCTCATCGGCCTGGGGCTTGTGGGCCAGCTTGCGGCGCAGGTGGCCCGGGCGGCGGGTTGCCATGTCATCGGCTGCGACCCGGTGGCCATGCGGCGCGCGCTGGCGCTGGAACTCGGCGCGGATGCGGCGTGCGCGCCCGACGAACTCGATGGGATGGTCCATGAGTTGACGGGCGGTCACGGCGCCGACGCGGTGGTGGTGTGCGCGGCGTCGAAGGACAGCGCCATTGCCAACCAAGCGATTGACTTGTGCCGGCAGCGCGGGCGGGTATCGGTGGTGGGCGCGGTGGGGTTGCACCTGGAGCGCGAAGCGCTGTACCAGCGCGAGATCGATTTCGGACTGTCCTGTTCGTACGGCCCCGGGCGCTACCAGCCGGCCTACGAGGAAAAGGGGCTCGACTACCCGATTGGCCAGGTGCGCTGGACCGAGGGGCGCAATATGCAGGAGTTTCTACGGATGATCGCCAGCGGCCGGGTCCGGGTGGCGCCGCTGATCGGGCGTGTGGACCCGGTGGACGATGCGGCTTCGGCCTACGAGGCGTTGAGCACGCAGCGGGATGGAACTATCGCGGCGCTGATCCGGTATGGGGCGGCTGGCGTGGACAGCGTGGACAGCGTGGACAGCGTGGACAGCGTGGACAGCGTGGACAGAGTGGACAGAGTGGACAGAGTGGACAGAGTAGACGGTGTGGGCGGTGTGGACGGTGTGAGCGATGTGGGCGGTGTGGACGGTGTGGGCGGTGTGGGCGGTGTGGACGGTGTGGACGGTGTGGGCGGTGTGGACAGCGTGGGCGGTGTGGGCGGTTTGGACGGTGTGGGCGGTTTGGACGGTGTGGGCGGTGTGGACGGCGTGGGCGGTGTGGATTCGCCTCGGCGAATGGACGGGGTGGCTGCTGTTGCGGAGCGGCCGGATCCTGTATTGCGCCTCCAGGCCGAGGCGCCGCCCGAAGGGAGCGTGGGCGTCGCTGTGGTGGGCGCGGGCGCCTTTGCGCGGGGGGCGCACCTGCCCAACCTGCGGACGATTCCGGGCTGCCACCTTCAGGCGGTGGTTTCGCGGACGGGCAGCGCGGCGAAACAGGCGGGCGCGCGGTTTGGCGCGCAGTACTGCACGACGGACCTGGACGCGGCGCTGGCGGATCCCGAGGTGCACGCGGTCATCATCGCGACGCGCCACGATCGCCATGCCGATCAGGCCCTGGCGGCGCTGGACGCGGGCAAGCACGTGTTCATCGAGAAACCGATGGCGCTGACGCTGTCGGATTGCGAGGCGATCCGCGCGAGGGCGGCGGAAACGGGGTTGCTCGTTTCGGTGGGCTACAACCGCCCGTTTTCCGCGCATGCGCGGGCCGCGAAGGCCGCGCTGGGGAAGCTCCCCGGGCCCAGGCAGGTGATCTACCGGTGCAACACGGGGCCGATCCCGGCGGATCACTGGACGCGCGACCCCGAAGTCGGTGGCGGGCGCATTCTGGGCGAGGCGGTGCATTTTTTCGATTTTTGTTGCTGGCTGCTGGATGGGGAGCCGGTTTCCGTGAAAGCGGAGGCGCCCGGAACCACGCCGGCGCGGGACGAACTGACGGCGCTGTTGCGCTTTGCCGACGGATCGCTGGCGACGATTCTGTATTGCGCGTCGGGGGCGACTGCGCTGGGCAAGGAACGCATCGAGATCCACGGCGGCAGCGGATCCATCTGCATCGACGATTTCCGGGGCGTGGCGTATCACGGGGTTCCCGGGAAGACGATGCGCCGGGGGCGAGAGGACAAGGGGCAGCACGCACTGCTGGCGCATTTCATCCGGGCGGTGCGTGGCGAGGAACCGCTCCAGGTCACCGCGCGGGAGGGCCTGCGCGCGACGCGCCTGGCGCTGGAGGCGCTCGCGGCGGCGCGCGGCGAAGACCGGTCGCCGTGAAGATCTGCGTGCTCAACGTGCTTCACGGGCCCTTCGACAAGCGGATGTTCCACAAGGTGGGCCGGAGCCTGGCGAAGGCGGGCCATCTGGTGGTTTCTATCTGTCCTTCGGGCGAATTCGAGGGCGATCAGCGCGACGGCATCCACTTTCGCTACATTCCGCCGTCGCGAACGAAACTCCAGCGCCTCGGGGCGGTGTGGCGTCTTGTGCGGGCGGGACGGCGCGAGGCGGCGGACTGCTACATCGCGCCGGAACCGGAATCGTGGGTCGCGGCGCTGATCATCAAGCGGTTCTCGGGCGGGCGCGTGGTGTTTGATATGCACGAGCATGTCCCCACCGAGTTCGCGAAGTTTTTTCCGGCGCGCCTGCAACCGATGGTTACCGCGGCGACCCGCGCGGCCATGCGTTTCTTCGCGCGCTACACGGATCACATCATCTTGACCCGGGACAGCTTCGAGGCGGTCTGGGAGGGTTCGCCGACGCCGCGCAGCACGGTGATCAACACCAACCACCTGCAGCCACGGTGCGCGGACGTTCCCGAGGCGGTTCGGGCGCGGATCGGGAGCGGCCCGGTGGTAATTCATCAAGGCACGTTCGGGGATATTCGCGGTTCGTGGCAGCTTCTGGAGGCGATGAAGCGGGTAATCCGGGCGGTTCCGGATGCGCGCTGCGTGCTGCTTGGATCGTATATGTATGGCAGTGCGCGGGCGTACCGGCGGGCGATCCGGCGGGCGAAACTTCAGGAGCACTTCATTCTGGTTGATACCGTACCGTACGAAGCGGTTCCCGCGTGGATTGCCGCGTCGGACATCGGGCTGATCCTGTTTCAGCCGGGCCTGGTGAACCATACGCTTGCCATGCCGCACAAGCTGTTTGATTACATGCGCGAGGCGAAGCCCGTGATCGCGCCCGATTTCGCGGTGGAAGTGGCGGCGATTGTGGATGGCGCGGAGGCGGGCGTACTGGTGGAGGTGACCGATCCCGAGGCGATCGCCAACGCCATCATCCGCCTGATCGCGGATCCCGCGCTCGCGCGGCGCCTGGGGGAAAACGGGCGAAAGGCTATCGAGGAGCGGTACCACTGGGAGCGGGACGAGGCGGTGTTGATCGCGGCCATCGACTCGCTCCGGGACGCGTAGCGTATGTGCGGCATTGCGGGAATCGCCGGGCTTCCGGATCGCGCGCTTATCGAGCGGATGACGTCGCTGCTGGCGCACCGCGGCCCGGACGGCGCAGGGTTTCACCATGGCCCGGAGATTGCGCTGGGCCACCGGCGGCTGGCGATCCTCGACCGGGAGGGCGGCGCGCAGCCGATGCGCGACGCGAGCGGGCGCTACCATCTTGTGTACAACGGCGAGATCTACAATTACCGTGCGCTGCGCGAGGAGTTACGGGGCCTGGGCGCGGAATTCCGGACGCGCTGCGACACGGAGGTGGTTCTGGCGGCGCTGGCGGCGTGGGGCGAGTCCGCGCTCCCCCGCTTTCAGGGCATGTTTGCGCTTGCGCTCTGGGACAGCGAAGAGAAGCGCCTTCTGATCGCGCGCGACCCGGTTGGGATTAAGCCCCTCTACTACGCGCGCCGCCGCGATGCGCTCTACTTCGCCTCGGAGATGAAATCCCTACTCGGGTGTCCGGGGGTGTCGCGCGATGTCGATCTGGCCGCGCTGGAGGATTACCTGACCTTTCTGTACACCGTGCCTCCCCGGACGATCTTCTCGGATATCCGGCAACTGCCGGCGGGCCATTGCGCCACGTGGCAGGCGGGCGAATGGCGCGAGGGTCCGTACTGGCGCTGGAATCTGGAACCGGAAGCGCGGAGCGACGCGGCCTGGCTGGAGCTGCTCCGCGCCCACCTGGAGCGGGACATGCCGCACTATGCGGAGGCCGACGTGCCCGCCGGCGCGCTGCTGAGCGGGGGTATCGATTCCGCGTGCATCGTGGAAGCGCTTTCCCGCGAGACGCCGCCGCGCACCTTTACGATTGGTTTTGACACGGAGGGAAGCCATCTCGACGAAACCCGCGAGGCCCGGGAGACGGCGGCGATGCTGGGCACGCGGCACACGGAAGTGCGGGCGGCGGCTTCCGTGGCGGAATTACTACCGACCATGGTGCGCCATTTTGACGAGCCCTTCGGCAATCCCACGGCGCTGCTGGCGCATGTGCTTGCGGGGGAAGTCCGCCGGCATGTTACGGTGGCGCTGGCGGGCGACGGGGGCGATGAGCTGTTCGGGGGGTACCGGCGCTATGGCGGCATTGCGTGGTCGGAGCGCTTGGGCTGGATTCCCGGCGCGGTCTGGCGCGGGGCCGTGCAACCGATCGCGCGCTTCCTGCCCGGCGGCGTGGACGGTCCGGCCTGGGCCCGGCGCGCATCGGGTTTCGCCGCCGCGCAGGGGATCGACGCGGTCTCGCGCTATGCGGCGTGGACCACCTATCACCGCCGCGAGTCGCTCGACGCGCTGTATGCGCCGGACGTGGGGCGCGCGTTGGCGGGGCGGGACCCCTGGGCGCACCTGCGGGCGCTGGCGGCGGAGAGCGAGGGCCTGGAGCCGCTGAATCAGGCGATGTACCTCGACTGGTGCTCGTTCCTGCCGGACAACGTGCTGCGGTATGGCGACCGGATGAGCATGGCGCACGGGCTGGAGTTGCGCGTGCCGCTGGCGGACCCGATGCTGGCGCAGGCGTTTCTGGGGATGCCGGCGCGCCTGAAGGCGGGACTGTTTCAATCGAAGCGGCTGTTGCGGGAGCACCTTCGGGATTCGATGCCGCGGGAGATCGTTCAGCGCCGGAAGCAGGGGCTGAATCCGCCGATGGGGCACTGGCTCAATGGCCCGCTGAAGCCGCTGCTGGACGACTACCTGGGCGAGGCCCGTATCCGCCGCGCGGGTTATTTCGATGCCGGGGCGGTGGCGCGCATGCGGCGGGAGCATGGAGCCGGGCTCCGCGATCATACGTGGCGGCTGTGGGCGCTGATCGTGTTTGAGGCGTGGCGGCGGCAGTATCTCGGGTAGGGTGGGTGGTTTTTGGGTGGCGCGTGGTATCGGGCGGGTCGGGGATACGCGGTGGCGGGATGCGCAAGGTCTCTTTGATTGTATCGCTCGTTCGAGGTGACGCTGGTGAGGGGTAGGAATGTTTGCTCCAAGCACACGAACGCGCCTGGAGCGCGATCGCGTGGCACGGTGGTGACGCGCAGGCGCGGCGTGCGTGAAACGGCCAGGCCGGATTTCAGGGCGGGTGGCGTGACAAGCTGGAATGTTTGCTCCAGGCGAACGAACGCGCCTGGGGCGCGATCGCGTGGCGCGGTGGTGACGCGCAGGCGCGGCGTGCGTGAGGCGGCCTGGGCGGATTTCGGGGTGGTATTCGGCGGCGGATCGGATTACCATAGGTTCCGAGCAGTGCGGCGCGCGGGTCCGGGCGGATTGTTGCGCGCCGGGGTTGTGTGTCTTCTGGAGGAGCCTGATTCATGGTGTTTCGACGCTTTACCGGTTTGATTCTGGCGGCTGCGCTTGTTGGATTGCCCGCGGGGGCGATCGTGCCCGGGGATCCGGTTGCGGGGCTTTCGTTCAAGGACATCCGCTATCTCCCGCGGACGCTGGATGATTTTGGCGAGCGGGCGGCGTATGTGTTTCTGTTTACGGCGATTTCCGCGCCGGGCCGCGATGCCCAGGACGGGGCGCTGCGCGGGCTTCATGAACGGTATGCGGGCCGGGGCGTGGAAGTGGCGACGTTGAATGTTGCGCCGGACGAAACGATCCTGGAGGACGCGCTGCACGGCGTGGAGAACGAGCTACCGTTTACGCTGCTGAGCGACACGGACGGCGCGGCGGCGCGTGCGCTGGGGGTATCGGCGCTGGGGACGGCGGTGGTTATCGGCCCGGACAAGACGCTGCGCTACCGGGGCGGGCTGGAGGGCGTGGAGGCGGCGCTGGAGGCGGTGCTGGCGGGCGCGCCGGTGACGGATCCGGATCGCGCGGTTTCGGGGCCGGCGATTCGGGTGCGCGAGACGCCGGAGGCGGATGCGCCGATCACGTATACGGAGCATATCGCGCCGATCATGAACGCGCATTGCGTGACGTGCCACCGTCCCGGGGAGAGCGCGCCGTTCTCCCTGCTTTCGTATGGCCAGGTGGCTTCGCGGGCGGACATGATCCGGGAGGTGGTGCTGGAGGAGCGGATGCCGCCGTGGTATGGCGCGCGGAAGCATGGCCCGTTCGCGAACGAGCGAAAGGTCGGCGAGGACGAGAAGACGCGGCTGTTGCAGTGGATTGCGGCGGGCAAGCCGGAGGGCGATCCCGCGGTGAAGCCGGCGCCTCCGGAATTCCCCGAGAGCGAATGGGGCATTGGGGAACCGGACCTGGTGCTGACGGCGGCGGCGGAGGAGCAGATTCCGGCGGATGGCTATATCCCCTACCGCTACGTGACGCTGCCGTACCAGTTCGCGGCGGACACGTGGATCCAGGGGCTGGAGATCCTGCCGGGGAATGCGGCGGTGGTGCACCACGCGAATCTGATTTATGTGCAGGTGGGGAAGGACTACGACGAGCAATACGGGTTTCTTACGGGGAAGGTGCCCGGGGGCAGTCCGGTGGACTTGCCGGAGGGGGTGGGCATGCTGATTCCGAAGGATGCGGTGCTTACGTTGCAGATCCACTATGTCACGACGGGGCAGCCGGAAACGGACCGGATGCGCGTGGGGGTCCGGTATGCGCGGGGGACTATCGTGAAGCAGTCGCGCCACCAGCGGATCCGTCCGGAGGAGATATCGATTCCGCCGGGCGCGGCGTTTCACCGGCTGAGCGCGGAGGCGACGATTGATCGGAATGCGACGGTGCTGGCGCTTTTCACCCACATGCACCTGCGGGGGCGGGATATGACGTTTTACGCGGATTACCCGGACGGGACGAGCGAGACGTTGCTTTCGGCGCCGAATTACAGCTTCGACTGGCAGCTGGCCTATGTGTATCCGCCGGGGGCGAAGCGCTTCCCGCGGGGCACGACGATTCGCACGGTTTCGCACTACGACAACTCGGCGTTCAATCCTTACAACCCGGACCCGACGGTGGAGGTGGTGTATGGGGACCAGACGTATCACGAGATGAACGACGGGTACATTTTCTATCTGGACGAGGAGGAGAATCTGGGGCTGCGGATCGATCCGGAGACGGGCCGGGCGCTGCCGGGGTGAGGGGGCGCCTCTCCCCCACGCCGGGCGGGGTTTGATGGGCATGGGTTCGGTGGGGGGATCGCACGCGCCGGGGCGGGATGCGTGAGACCCTGCGCGCCTTCGGCGCGGGACAGGCGGGACGCCTATCCTACTTCTGCGCCTTCGGCGCGGGACAGGCGGGACGCCTATCCTACTTCTGCGCCTTCGGCGCGGTGCGGGCGGGCCGCCCGCGCTCCCATTGGTCCGTTCGCTTGTAACGGGGATCAGGTGTGCGGCGCTGGGATTGGGGTGTGCCTTGGGGTGTGCTTTGTGCGGGCGGGCCGCTTGAATTGGAATCGGCGGGGCGATTCTGGCAGGATGGGCGCGCATCCCGAAACGCGGGCGCGAATTGCCCGATGGAGCCGCCCATGATCCGCCGAAGCTCTCTATTGCTGTCTGTTGTCGCCGTAGTGCTTTCGGGGGGCTGTAACAGCGCGCCGAGCGAGCGCTTCAGCACAGAGCCGCCGGTGTTTACGCGGACCTGCCGGGACAGCACGCCGCAGGACGCGGTGGACTCATTGCTGTTCGCTTACCGCGCGGGCGATTACGCGACGGTCTATTATCTGAGCAAGCCGGTGGGGTCTCAATCCGAAGCGGACCGGAAGGCGTTTCTCGCCGAAGTGGAAGAAGGGGGCGATTGGACGCCGGCGCTGTGGGAGATTGAGCGGCAGGCGGCGTACGCGCCGGATCGCAAGAGCGCGGACGTGATGGCGAGTGTGTTGAGCGATCTGGACGGGTTCCTGTACAGCGACAGCATGCGCTTTTTCTGTTTTCTGGACGGGACGCGGTGGAAGATCGTGAAGCACCAGTTCGAGGGCGAGTCCACGCTGCTTGCGCCCGCGGGTACTACGACGCGGACGCCGTAGGGGCGCGGCGCATGAAAATCGGGCCAGATTCCGGGGAACCTGGCCCGATTGCGGGATAATTGGGTCGATTCGGGGCGGCTTACTCTCCGCCCACGGTGGCTTCTCCGCCGGAGGTGGTGATTGTGACCTCTTTGTTCAGATCGAGCGTTTCGCCGCTCTGGCCGCCGCCTAGAATGGTGATCTGTGCGGCGGGTCCGGGGGCGACGGCTTCGTGTCCCTCGCCGAGCGTATTGTAGGGCTCGTCCACCGTTCCAAATTCGGGGCCGACGTAGCCGAAGTCCACGTAGACGTCGCCCAGGAGCCCGACCCGAAGACCGACGGGGATATTGAGCAGGCTGGCGCCGGAATCGTTCGAGGAGATGGCGAGGTTGCCCTGGTACAGGCCGGGGGCGAATCCGGTCGCGTCGGCGGTCACGTTGATGGGGGCGTCCGCCTGGGGGGCGACGACGCCCATATCCGGGTCCACCGCGATCCATGACGGGGCGCCGGCGGTAATGCGCTGGTAGTAGTTGGTCGTGGCAAAGCTCAGGCCGTCGGTGAAGGCGGTCGGCAGCGGGAAGTTGTTATCTATGCCGAAGCCCTGCACCTTCTGTCCGAAGCTGACAGCGGGCTGTGGATTTTCGTCGAAGAAGTAGCCGACGTTGCTGGCTCCCCAGCCGACGGCGATGATGTAGTAGGTTCCGGCCTCCAGCGGGAGATCCAGCGGATCGGACGCGTAGAATCCGGGCCCGGCGCCGGTGCGCACGACGAATTCGCCATAGATCAGCGTTTTCTCGCTCTCGGTAGTCAGCGCATCGGTTTCGTAGACGACGAAATCAAGAAGGACCGCGCCCGCGAAGTCGAGGTACGCTTCGATCAGTGTGAGGGTGGTGTTGCTGGCAGCCTGGTAGATGTTGCCGCGATAGCGGGTCTGGGCGGTTACCTGCATGAACGTGCTTCCGATGGTGTCGATCACGGAGGCGGCGATGGCGAATTCGAGATCGAGCCCGCCCAGATCGGCCTCGTTGCGAATCAGGAGGGGGGCATCCTGCGACGCCCCCGCGGGCATGATGAAGGAGAGGGATGAATCCGAAACGGAGATATCCGGCAGTACGTTGCCGGACGCGAGGGTGAGGTAGGCGGCTTCGGCGTTGACCAGCGGCTTGGTGACGCCGGGGTTCAGTCCACCGCCCTTGACGTCGGTCACGGGCGTACCCGTGGAAATGAGCAGTGCGCGGAGGTCGGCGGGCGAGAGATAGGCGCCCGTTTCGGCGAAGGCCGCGGACTGCAACAGGGCGGCGACGCCGGCGACGTAGGGGGATGCGGCCGAGGTTCCGCCGAAGTTGCTGGTGTAGCCGCCGCCGGTGGCCGTGGTAAAGACGTTGTGGCTGACACCGAACACGTCGAGAAAGTTGGCGGTATTCGAGTAGGCGGTCACCTTAAGCGCGGCGCTGCTTTCGAAAATGGCGAGCCGGGAGGCGGAACAGTGTCCCGCGACGCCGCCGGGATAGCAGGTTATGGGACTGACGCACCAGCCGGGGTTGCCAATATTCGCGTCATAGAGCGCGCCAACGGAGATGACCGGACTGAGCGCGCCGGGGGCGCCCATGGCGTCGCAATAGCCGTTGTTGCCGCTGCTTGCGACGAGGGTGATGCCCGCGGCGACCGCGGCGTTCATGGCGGCCAGCATCACAGGTTGGTCGCTGTCCGCGAAGGCGGCGGACGTGTACCTGCCACCACCGACGGACATATTCGCCACGAGAATGGGATTGGCGGGGTCCAGGTGCTGGTTGGCGACGCACCAGTCGATGCCTGCGATGAGGTTTGAGAAAGGGAAGGAGTTTGCGCCATCGGCGATGATTTTGACAGCGGCGATCTTTGCTCCGGGCGCCACGCCGCCGATGTAGTCGTTGGTGATCGCGCCGGGAATATTGCCGCAGGCGATGCCGGCCACACTGGTGCCGTGGGAATTGCCGCCGCCGGGGAAGGGATCCGCGTCGCCGGCGGCGGTATCGACACCGCCGATGACCTTGCTGTTTGGAAAGGCGCCGTTGCCCAGGTTGGGGTGGGTATAGTCGACGCCATCATCCAGAACCGCGATGGTAACGCCCGCGCCGTCGTGCAGGGTACGGACCGTACTGGCTCCCATGAGCGGAACACCCTGGGCCAGGTGCCGTTCGCCCACGTAGTCCGGCTGAACCGCGGCCACGCCCGGATCGGCGAGCAGGGCGCGCATGCCTTCCGCGGTGACCTCGCAGGCGATGGCGGGAATCGTGGCGTATCGGTTGTGCACGGTAATGCCGGGGCGTTGCACGCGGTTGATTACGGCGTCCTGAACACCGGCGATCTTGCCCTGCCAGTCGGCGCGCGATTCGGCGGACGAAAACCGATCCTTCTCGGCGGGCGCGCCCTCCACGCGCAGCAGCACAAGTACGCGCGCGGCGCGGGTGTCGGGGTCGAAGGCCTCGGCGGGCACGGCGGCTCCGGGCAGCTTGTCCAGGCCGGGGGCGCCCTGGAGCCGATTGTGGAATTCCTCCAGGCGGCGCTCGCCTTCGGCGGAGAGGAGCGCGCCGGCGGCGTCACCCGAAAGCGCCACGGGTTCCCCGGCGGGTACGGGATCGGCGGTGGATCGCGTGGCCGCATCCGGTGTTTCGTCCGCCTCGCCAGTCAATTCGACGGGACCCGCGGTTTGCCGCCGCTGGGGAACGGGGTCGGGGGTATCGCTTGCGGGGGCCGGCGCGGGCGTACCGGCGGGGGTTTCCTGCGCGGGATTTTTCGAATCGGGCGCGGGGGCGTTGCATGCGCTGAGCAGGGCCGGGAGCAGCCCGGCACAGAGTAGGATCAGCGCGGCCCGCATTCCCGGCGCGCCGAAAGCGGCGCGTTTCAGGGGCCTTGCGCTGTATCTCGCGATACTGGACATTGGAATACCTTTCTCCCGCCGGGCGTGTCCAACCTGGCGCAGGCTAAGTCCAGCCGGGCGGAGACGCGTCTCCGCCCGGGGATTCAGAGCGACTATTGCAGGCTGACCAACACCAGCACGAGGCCGCGGCCTTCCTTGAGGCCGGACATGGCCTTGCCGATAACGGCTCCCTTGGCCTTCTCGTGGTCTTGCACTTTTACGGCGTGGCCGGGGACCGCCGACGTGGTCAGCAGGTCGCCGGGCTCCACGGGGCCGGTGGACGCATCCACCCAGCAGTACACGCGGCCCGTGAGCGCGACGGGGTATTCGCCGTCGGCCTCGGTTCCGACCTGGGACATGATCATGCCGGGCAGGACGCCGCCGGCGCCGCTGATGATGCCGGCGACGCGGCGGTCGTAGGGCTCGGCGCTGATGGCCAGCTTGCCCGGGTTTGCGGGGTCGATGGAGACCACCATGCCGGGCAGGACGGTTATCTCGCCATGGTGGACGTCGAAGCCTTCCGACAGGTCGGCGCCGCCGGTTATCTTCAGTACGCCGGTGCGCGTTGTGCCGTCGACATCCAACTCAAATTCCGGCGTCATGCCTATACCGACTTTTCCGCTCTCCGTAATGGTTACATGCGCGGTCGCGTCGGTGCCGAGTGTCAATGTGGAATTGGCCTCATTGCCATCGTTATCCGAGCCGATGAACAGCGAGTTGGAATTCGTCGTGTTCGGACCTTGCGGACCCGCGGGACCCTGGGGACCGGTTGCGCCCGCCGGACCTTCCGGACCCTGGGGACCGGTAGCGCCTGCCGGACCTTGCGGACCTATCGGGCCGGGATCGCCCTGTGGACCGGCGGGGCCAGTCGCACCCGCCGGGCCTTCCGGACCCATCGGGCCTTCGGGGCCGGGATCACCTTGCGGTCCGGCCGGGCCAGTCGCGCCTGCGGGACCTTCCGGACCGATCGGGCCTTCGGGGCCGGGATCGCCTTGCGGACCGGCGGGGCCAGTCGCACCCGCCGGGCCTTCCGGACCCATCGGGCCTTCGGGGCCGGGATCACCTTGCGGTCCGGCCGGGCCAGTCGCGCCTGCGGGACCTTCCGGACCGATCGGGCCTTCGGGGCCCGGATCGCCTTGCGGACCAGCGGGGCCAGTTTCACCCGCGGGGCCCGTCTCGCCGGGAATTCCCTGCGGACCTATCGGACCCGGATCACCCTGCGGACCGGCGGGACCAGTTTCACCCGCGGGACCCGTTTCGCCGGGGATACCCTGCGGACCTATCGGGCCGGGATCGCCCTGCGGACCGGCGGGGCCGGTTTCGCCTGCGGGGCCCGTCTCGCCGGGAAGACCCTGCGGACCTTCCGGACCCGGATCGCCCTGTGGACCGGCGGGACCAGTTTCACCGGCGGGGCCTTCCGGACCCATGGGGCCTTCGGGGCCGGGATCACCTTGCGGACCGGCGGGACCAGTTTCACCGGCGGGGCCTTCCGGACCCATGGGGCCTTCGGGGCCGGGATCACCTTGCGGACCGGCGGGACCGGTTTCACCGGCGGGACCCGTCTCGCCGGGGAGGCCCTGGGGGCCTATCGGACCGGGATCGCCTTGCGGACCGGCGGGACCAGTCGCGCCTGCGGGACCTTCCGGACCCATCGGGCCTTCGGGGCCGGGGTCACCCTGCGGACCGGCGGGGCCGGTTGCGCCTGCGGGGCCCGTGTCGCCGGGGATACCCTGCGGACCTATCGGGCCGGGATCGCCTTGCGGACCGGCGGGACCAGTTTCACCCGCGGGACCCGTTTCGCCGGGAAGACCCTGGGGGCCTATCGGACCGGGATCGCCCTGTGGACCGGCGGGGCCAGTTTCACCTGCGGGACCCGTTTCGCCGGGGATACCCTGCGGACCTATCGGGCCGGGATCGCCCTGTGGACCGGCGGGGCCGGTTTCGCCTGCGGGGCCTTCCGGACCCATCGGACCTTCGGGACCGGGATCACCCTGCGGACCGGCGGGGCCAGCGGGGCCCTCGGGACCTGTTGCGCCGTCCGTACCATCGGCTCCGGGAGGGCCCTGCGGACCTTCGGGACCTTGCGGGCCGGCGGGCCCCTGGGGACCGGTGGCGCCGTCCGTGCCATCGGCGCCGGGAGGGCCCTGCGGGCCATCGAGACCTTGCGGACCCATGGGACCCTGCGGGCCTTCCGGGCCGGCGGGACCTTCGGGTCCCTGGGGCCCCTCGGGTCCCTGCGGGCCTTCGGCGCCGGCCACAAACACTTCGAGCTCCATGGGCCGGCTGGTGTTGGTGTTTTCCTTGCTGTCGACCACGACTTTGACGGGGTCTTCGAGGCTGGGCAGCAGCGCGAGCCCGTTGTTGGGGGAAGTCCCATCGAGCCAGGCCCGCACCTGGTCGGTCACATCGACGGTGACGACGGTCTTGGTGTTCGCGGCGGAGACGGAGAAGGAGTTCAGCGATGCGCCGACCGTTGGGGCGGGCGTGCCTAAGAGGGCGTCCTCGGACCAGGCGTCGAGCATTTCGTGGACATCGATGGTTCCCGGATCCAACACGGCATTGATATAGATGCGGAGGATGGCGCGATCGACGGTGGCTCCGGGCGCGAGGCTGGAGAGGTCGAACTTGACGAAGGCCCACTTCTCCGCGGCGCCGGCCGTGCTGTCGATAGTGAGGAACTCGGCCCCGCCACCGGAGGCGAACGGCTTGCTGAAGTCGACGTGGGAATCGTCGGTGGCGTGCAGTGTGTCGGCGCTACCTTGGAGGGGGAAGAACAGAACCCCCGCCAGGAGCACGGCCGGAAGGGCCAGGTTGCGTCTGATAAACATTGCCAATCTCTCCGTTGTGCTTCAGGTCATCGTGTCATTCTTGCCGTTATTCGCATTCGTGACCGCGAACGACGAATGCGCCACCGTGGCGCGCCCGCCCGAAACTGCTGGAGAGCGCCGCCGCGTGCTGCTAGCGCCTTTCTGGCCGCCTCCGATAACGGAGGGCGCAACATCCGGCGCCCAGGGCCATCAGGGTGAGCGAGGCGGGCTCGGGAATGGGCGCGCCTGGAACGTTGTAGTCCGAGATGCCGACCAGGTGCAGTGTCCAGTCGCCGGTGCGGGGGTCGTTTCCGGCGGCGCCATTAAAGTGCGGGTTGGGGCCCCAGCCGAAGACATCCCGCGTGTAGTTGGGGTCATTCTCATACCAGAACCCATCGGCGAGGTTGGACGGGCCGGGGAAATTGGCCGGATAGTTGCCGGTCTGCACGAGGGTGGCGGTGTAGCTGCCGGCGGCGAGGAAGGTATTCAAGAAAACGTCGTTCTCGCCGTAGCTGTGGGATACGCCATTGGAAAGGGCGCTGCCGCCGAGGCCGACGTCCTCCCCGTAGCCGGCGGGAATCCCGAGCCAGTCCCCGTTGCTGTCCCACAGGAAGAGCGCGGTGTCGAATCCGAGGCCGCTGTTTGCGGAGATCCAGGAGGAAGTGAAGAAGGTGACGAGGCGATCGGAATCGAGCAGAAACTCGACCGTGAAGATGTCGCTGTCCGCCTGGAAGGTTCCGCTGAGGTCGACGTCGATGGTGACCGCGCGGGCGGGCAGGGCGGCCCCGAGGAACGCCCCGATAGCCACGGCGAAGAAGAGCTTATTCTTGTGCATACGACTCCCAATCCTGACCTGCCCGATACCAGCCCGCCGCCCCGGCGGACTCCGGCGAACATCGAACACGGGCCGCGAACAGGCGATGGATTCTCCCGTATCGCGATCTCCGGGCGGCAATGCGCCTGGTCAGGCCCGTGATCTCATCCCAATGGTCTTGGCTAAGCCAGATTTGCGCCAAACTGTTCCAGATCTACTAACATTATGTATGGCTTACACTTAGCGGCACGAAAACCTCCGACAGGAGGACGTGATTGCCGCGTTTCACCACACGTTCAATCAAGTAGTATTCAACTCTGACAACCTATGCGCCTTGACGGCGTGGCGCCGCGCTATCCGGATTTCCGGGCGCCGTGTTCCGTTGCGAAGTCCTTGAATCCCGCGGGCGCGAGCACCACGCGGTATATATTGGTGTTCTGGTAGCTGAGGACCGCGTCCCAGTGGACGATATGATCGATGTTGGCGTTGCTCAGATCCGCGCCGGCCAGTTCGGCGTTGCGCAGATTGGCCCGGGCGAGAACGGCGCCCGCGAGAAGGCATTCCCGCAGGTTGGCGTCTTGCAGATCGGCCCCATCAAGCACGGCGGCGGCGAGGGTGGCGCCGTTCAGGTCGGCCCCGGACAATGTGGCGCCGGTGAGGTTGGCCTCGCTTGCATCGGCTTCGGCGAGAACGGCCCGGGCAAGATTTGCGCCCGAAAGGTCGGCCTTGCGGAGGCTCGCGTCCCGCAGGACGGCGCCGGACAGGTCCGCCCCGGCGAGGTTGGCGGAATCCAACGGGAGCCCGGACAAATCGGCGGCAGCCAGGTCGAGCGCGGCATCCGGGTTTGCGGCGCGCCAGGCGTTCCAGGCTTCGGCCCCATCGCGGATGACGTCGCGGGCGGCCCGGGGCGCGGGCGCGCAACCGGCGGCCACGAGCGCGCACATGGCGACGACGCCAAGCACGGCGGCGGCCCGGATAGTCCTCACGACACGCACCTCACGTTGCTTCCTGCTCCATTCCCAACAACCGTTGGTTACGTTAGCATATCGGGAGGGATTTGGCCAGCATTTTTTTGGTCGCGGGGCGCCGGCTCAAATTTGCGCCAGGTTTCTTTGGGGGTAGCGTTGGGTCAGGAATGCCTACGTTCCTGGAATGCGAAACGTGTGGGTTGGATTGGCAGGAGCCGGGGTGGCTTTGGATACCTGGGCTTCTGTTGGGTCAGGCAGGGATGCCTAACCTCCTGGGATGCTTCCGTTGCAAGGGGTTGTGTGTTGACGGGGACACGGGTGGAATTCAATCCGCCGAGGGATAGCCAAAGACAGGCCATTTACATAGCGTTATAATACTGATTTTCTTACTGCGCCCGCATCGAGCATCCGGGTGTGGACACTCTTTCCCTGTGGACTTGTCTACGCCTCGTCGGTCTTGATGATTTCGTCGCCGTCGAGGCGGGCGAGGGTTCTGGTGAGGGAGTTTCCGTTGACGTGTCGGAGGAGGTAGTGGTGGAAGCGGCCGGATGGGGCGATTCGGGGGCTGAGCTTGGCGCCGCCGCCGGCGGTGAGGGTGTAGCGGACGCCGTCGATTTCGGTGGTGGCGTAGCCGTGGATGTGGGCCATGAATACTTCGGTGACGCGGTGTTTTATGAAGAGCTGGTGGCTTTCTTTTTCGTTGCCGGTGAAGCCGCGGCGGGGGCGGTCGCTGACGAAGGTGGCTTCGAAGAATTTTGGGGGGATGTGGTAGAAGACGAATTTGTGGGGGGCGCTGGATTGGGCGAGGGCGCTCTCGAGGTAGCGGAGTCCTTCGGCGGTGACGCCTTTGCGGGTGCTGTTGTTGATGCCAACGAAGAGGCAGTTGCCGAGTTCGAAGGCGAATTGCTCGCCGCCGTGGAGGGCTTTGAAGGCGGCGTAGTCGCGCCAGGCGCCGCGCTCGTGGTTGCCGGGCACGGACAGGACGGGGACGGGGGCGGCCTGATCGATGAGGGGGGTGAGGCATTCGCGGTATTCGGCGGGGGCGCCGCCGCGGACGATGTCGCCGGTGTGGAAGATGAGGACGGGGTTGTCCTCGCGGGCGTTGGCGAAGATTCTGGTGGCGACTTTCATGCGCTTTCGGGTGTCGCCGAGGACGGCGAAGGTGAAGGCGTCGCCCTGGGGCATGCGTTCGCGGGCGCGTTCGATCATGGCAGCGTAGCCGTATTGGGGCTGAAGGGCGGCGAGGGCCTGGAGTCCGGATCGGGAGGCGAAGAGCTTGCGGGCCTGGACGATGCCGAGGCCGGCGAGGAAGAGGGCGAGGACGAGGAGGCCGGCGGCGGCGCCTTCGAAGTAGAAGACGAGGCCGAGGGCGAAGAGAGCGAAGAGGAGGGCGATCTGTTTCTTTTTCAATTCGGCAATCCTTTGGTGGATGGGGGCCGGGTAGAGGGAGGACATGGCGCTGCCACGCGTGGGGGTAGTATAGCGGGCGGGGGGGGGGAGAGTGAAGAGTGAAGAGTGAAGGGGGAAGGGGGAAGGGGGAAGAGTGAAGGGGGAAGAGGGAAGAGGGAAGAGGGAAGAGGGAAGAGGGAAGAGGGAAGAGGGAAGAGGGAAGAGGGAAGAGGGAAGAGGGAAGAGGGAAGAGGGAAGAGTGAAGAGTGAAGGGGGAAGGGACCTCAGAGACCTCAGAGACCTCAGGGACGGCAGGGACGGCAGGGACGGCAGGGACGGCAGGGACGGCAGAGACGGCAGGGACGGCAGAGACGGCAGAGACGGCAGAGACGGCAGAGACTACAGGGGCTACAGGGACCACTGGGGCTACAGGGACCACTGGGGCTACAGGGACGGCGGGGGTTACAGGGAAGGCGGGGGTTACAGGGACCGCAGGGAGCTATGGTCGTGGGGGGCGCGGCTGGGGGGCTCAGGTTTTTTGTGGGGGGGCGGCGGTTTGGCCGTCGTAGGCGAGGACTTCGTCGATGTTGTATTCGAGCTGGACGCCGGCGGCGCGGAACATGGCTTCGGATTCTTCGCCGGCGTGGTATTTTTTCTCGCAGACGACGCGCACTATGCCGCAGTTGATGATGAGCATGGCGCAGACGCGGCATGGGGTCATGCGGCAGTAGAGGGTGGAGCCTTTGAGGGAGACGCCGAGCTTGGCGGCCTGGCAGATGGCGTTTTGCTCGGCGTGGACGGTGCGCACGCAGTGCTGTGTGATGCGGTCGTCGTCGTGGATCATGCGTTTGAAGAGGTGGCCCACTTCGTCGCAGTGGGGCAGGCCGGTGGGCGAGCCGACGTAGCCGGTGACGAGGAGCTGTTTGTCGCGCGCGATGACGCAGCCGCTGCGGCCGCGGTCGCAGGTGGCCCGCTTGGCGATGGTGTTGGCCACTTCCATGAAGTATTCGTCCCACGAGGGGCGCTTGTACTCTTCCGCCATGCTTGCGCCTTTCCGGAGCCCGTTGCCGGGGGTTGCGTGCTGGGGCAGCAGTATACAGGGCGGGGCGGCTTCCGCAAAATGGCGGGCCGCGGTAATGTGAAATCGCCCCGGCCGGTTCGGGTGAACCGGCCGGGGCGGCGGGATTATGCGTTGCGACCTTTAGACCTGGCTTTCGCCGGAGAGTGGATCAAACACGCGTTCGTAGGCGCGGCGGACCACATTCTGGAGGGCGGTCAGGACAGCGATCAGCCAGGCGAGGATACCGAGACTTGAATCGCCGGGATTGCATCCGCCGGGATTCTGTCCGAAGCCCAATTCGGCGCGCGACAGGAATCCGTCACCGTTGGTGTCCAGCGCATCAAACTGGGCGTCGGTCAGCTCGGGGAAGAGCAAGCGCGATTCCTCGCGGGAGATGAGGCCGTCGCCGTTGGTGTCGGCCTGATCGAACACGGCGCGCAGTTCCGCGGCCAGGTCGCCCGTTTCGCCTTCGCCTTCGCCTTCGCCTTCACCCTCGCCTTCGCCTTCGCCTTCACCCTCGCCTTCACCTTCGCCTTCACCTTCACCTTCGCCTTCGCCTTCGCCTTCACCTTCGCCCTCGCCTTCGCCTTCACCCTCGCCTTCGCCTTCACCCTCGCCCTCGCCTTCGCCTTCGCCCTCACCTTCACCTTCGCCCTCACCTTCACCTTCACCTTCGCCCTCGCCTTCACCTTCGCCCTCGCCTTCCGCGGCGACGGCGTTTACGGTGATGGTGATTTCGATGCGGTCTTCCAGGGCGGGCTCGCCGGCATCCGTGGCCACGAGGGTCACGGTGTAGACGCCGGCGTCGCCGGTGGCCGGGGTCCACGCGAAGGCGCCGGTTTCGGCGTCGAGCGCGGCGCCGGTGGGGAGCCCTTCGGCGCTGTAGGTGATGGCGTCGTTGTCCGGATCGGCGGCGGACACGGTGAAGGCGAGTTCGGCGCCTTCGTCCACCGTCTGGTCGCCGATGGCGCCGAATTCGGGCGCGCGGTTGACGTTATTCACGGTGATGGCGATGGTTTCGCTGTCGCTTTCGGCGGGATCGCCATCGTCCAGGACGGTGAAGGTCACTTCATAGAGGCCGGCCGCGTCAAAGCCCGGGGTCCAGGCGAATTCCTGGGTTTCCGGGTCGAAGCCGGCGCCGTCGGGAAGGCCGTCCGCCGTATAGAGCAGCGTGTCGCCATCGGGGTCGCTTGCGGTCACCATGAAGGCGAGGGTTTCGCCCTCGTTCACGGTGCGGTTGCCAATTGCGGCGAGCTGCGGCATGCGGTTCACGTGGCCGACGGTGATGGTGATGGCCTGGCTGTCGCTTTCGGCCGGATCGCCGTTGTCGGTGGCGGTGAAGGTGACGTCCGTGTAGACCCCGGCCTGGCCGAAGGCCGGCGTCCAGGTGAAGGCGCCGGTGGCCCCGTCGAGCGCGGCGCCTTCCGGCAGGTTCCCGGCGGTGTAGGTGATATCATCGCCATCGGGGTCGGTCGCCGTGACGGTGAACGCGAGGGTCTGGTTTTCGTCGACCTCCTGGTCGAGGAGCTCGTCGAGGGCCGGCGGCCGGTTGACGTCGCCGACGGTGATGGCGATGGTTTCGGTGTCGGTGAGCGGCGGTTCGCCGTCGTCGGTGACGCGGAAGAGGACGCCCGCGTAGACGCCGGCCTGGTCGAAGCCCGGGGTCCAGGAGAAGGTGGCGGTATCGGGGTCGAACGTCGCGCCGTCGGGCAGGTTGGCGGCGTCGAAGGTGAGCGCGTGGCCCTCGGCGTCGGTGGCGGCGAGGGTGAATTCGAGGGTAGCGCCCTCGGCCACTTCCTGGTTGCCGATGGGTTCGAGGACGGGCGCGTCGTTCACGGGCGTGATCTGGAAGAGGAACGTGCCCTCGGCCGGCTCCGCGCCGTCCTCGCCGCCATCGGCCAGGGAGAAGGAGAAGGCGTCGGCCATGGTCTCGCTGCCGTCGTGGGTGTAGACCAGCGCGGCGCTGTCGAGATCGGCCTGGGTGAAGGCGGTAATGGGATCGCCGGGCGCGGCGGCGAACGCGAGTATGCCGCGTTCGGGCGCCAGGGTGACGGTGTAAGTCAATTGATCGCCGGCGTCGTCCGGGTCGTCGGCGGCGAGCACGGTTGCGTCGAGCGCGACGGATCCGCCTTCGGCGACAAGCGTGCCGAGGTTCAGGCCCACGAGCGGGGCGTCGTTGATCGGGTTGACGGTGACGTTGATGGTGATGGAGGCTTCGTCCTCACCATCGGAGACCTGGAGGGTGAAGCTGTCGCCGCCGTGGAAGTCATGATCCGGGACGTAGTCGAGCGTGATCGGGCTGGCGCCCTCGCCGCTGGCGGTTGCGACGCCGTTGGCGGGCTGCTGCGCGATGGACCAGGTGAGCGTGTCGTTTTCCACATCCGAGGCGTGGATGTAGGGCGCGCTCCAGGGTGTCGGGTCGCCGTCTTCGTCCATGGTGACGGACAGCGGGCCCTCGGTGAGGATTTCGGGCGCGTCGTTGATGGGGTTGACGGTGACGTTGATGACGATGCTGTCGGAGAGCTCACCATCGGAGACCGTCACGGTGAAGCTGTCGGCGCCGTTGTAGTTTGCGTTTGGCGCGAAGGTGAACGTCGACGGGGATGCGCCCGTGCCGCTGACGGTCGCCGTGCCGTGGCTTGCGGGGGAGGATACGTACCAGACCAGCGGGTCGCCGTCGGCATCCACCGCGTCCAGCGCCGGCGCAACCCAGGGCGTCGGGTCGCCATCTTCGTCCATCGTGACGGTGAGCGGGCCATCGCCCTGCGTGATCACCGGGGCGTCGGGCCGCGGGTTGATGGTCACGTTGACCGTAATGGTGGCCGTGCCGCCGTTGCCGTCGTCGATCTGCACGTCGAAGGCGTCCACGCCGTTGTAGTCGGCGTCGGGCACATAGCCGATGGGCATTTCCGTGCCGGCGCCGCTGGCGGTCGCGTCGCCGTTCGAGGCCGGTGAGGAGATGCTCCAGGTGATGGTGTCGTTATCCTTGTCGGCGGCGAACAAGGTCAGCGCGAAGGCGGTCGGGTCGCCGTCCTCGTCCATCGTTACGCTGGCAGGGCCGGTGATCGGCGCGCGGTCAAAGAATTGGATGCGATCCGTAGAGTCCGCCGCATAGAGGCGTCCGCTGGGCGCAACGGCCACCCCTCTCACCGCGGTGAACTCGCCGTCGCCGGCGCCGGCGGCTCCCACGCCGAACAGGAAGTCCCCCGCCGCCGTGAAGGCCTGCACCCGGCTGCCGTTGTATTCGCCGGCGTACACGACATCGCCCGGCCCCACGTCGATACCGAAGACCTGGTTGAACTGGCCGTCGCCGCTGCCGGCGCCGCCCCACTCGCGGATGAAGTTCCCGTTGATGTCGTACACCTGAATCATGCTGTCGCCATAGTCCGCGACATATACATTGTCCGCGCTGTCGATGGCGATGCCGTAGGCGTTCTCGATTTCGCCCGGGCCGGCGCCGGATACGCCCCATGCGCGCAGGAAGTCGCCGTTCGAATTGAAGACCTGAACGCGGTCGTTGCCGTTGTCCATCACGAACACTTCATCCGCCGAACTCACGGCGATGTCGGACGGGAAGCTGAACTCCCCGTTGCCCGACCCGCTGCTTCCCCATTTCGTCAGGAACGTACCCGTGCTCGAAAACTTCTGCACGCGCACGTCGGAAGTCTGGGTAACATAGACGTTGCCGCTGGAGTCCACGCCGACGCCGTAGGGGCAATTGAGCTGGCCGTCGCCCGATCCGAAGGAGCCAAACTGTCCGGCGAAATTGCCGTCCGCGTCGAAGTACTGAATCCGGGAATTGTTCAGGTCGACGGCATACACGCGCCCCGCGGCGGGATCGACCGCGATCATGGTTAGTCCCGAGAACTGGCCGTCGCCGCTGCCGTTCGCGCCCCACTGCCCCACATAGGCGAGATCGTTGCTGTCTACAAAGGCCGGCGCGTCATTCACCGGATTGACTGTTACGTTTACGCCGATCGTGTCCGTGTCCGTGCCGTCGCTCACCTGAACCGTGAAACTGTCCATCCCGTTGAAGTTTGCGACGGGCACATACGTGAACACCGCCGGCGAAGTACCCGTGCCGCTTACGGTCGCAGTGCCGCGACTTGCCTGCGACAGGAGCGACCACGTGAGCGTATCGCCGGTGTCGGGGTCGGTGGCGGTCAACACCGGCGCGACAAAGGCCTGGGGCGCGCCGTCTTCGTCCATGGTGACGGAGAGGGGGCCGGTCTGGTCGATGACGGGCGCGTCCTGCTGCGGGTTGATGGTGACGTTCACCGTGACATTGGAGGCGTCGAGGCCGTCGGTGATTTCGACGATGAAGCTGTCCATCCCGTTGAAGTCGGGTTCGGGCGTGTAGGCGATAGTCTTTTCCGTGCCCGTGCCGGAGACGCTTGCGGACCCGTTCGCGGCGTTGGTGGAGATGCTCCAGGTGATGGTGTCGCCTTCGACATCGGCGGCCTGCAGGGTCAGGTCGAAGGCGGTCGGGTCGCCATCCTCGTCCATGGTAACTTCGATGGGCGCGCTGGAGGCCACCCGGTCAAAGTACTGAATTCGCGCCGCGGACAGGTCGGCGACGTAGATCCGGTTCTCGGGGGTGATGGCGAGTCCGAAGGGTGATGAGAACTGCCCGTCGCCGCTTCCGGAGGAACCGAAGGTGTCCAGAAAGGCGCCGGATGTGTCGAATATCTGCACGCGCCGGGTGGACTGCTCCGCCGTGTATACGAGGTCTCCCGGGCCGATCGCAACGCCCCAGGCGCCGTTGAACTGGCCTTCCCCGGATCCGGTCGTGCCCCATTTTCGAAGGAAATTGCCGCTGGCGTCGAAGACCTGAATATTGTTGTTAGAGATGTCCGCCACATAGACATTTTCCGCGCTATCGAGCGCGACGCCGAAAATGTTGTTAAACTCGCCATCGCCCGTGCCCGGCGCGCCCCATTTCGTGATGAAATTGCCGTTCGCATCGAACTTCTGCACGCGATCATTGTCGCTATCGGCCACATAGACGTTGCCCGACGCGCCGATTGCGATGCCGATCGGCAGGCTGAAATGGCCGTCCGCCAAACCGCTTGCACCCCACTCGAAGGAAAAATCGCCGTTCGCGTCGAAGACTTGAATCCTGTGGTTCAAGTAGTCTGTTACATAGACATTGCCCGCGGCGTCCACCGCGACGCCCGTCGGCTGGTTCAACTGGCCCGGCCCCGATCCCGAAGAACCGAACTTTCGCACGAACGCACCGTCCGCATCGAAAACCTGGATCCGGTGATTGCCGGCGTCGGCGGTGTATACATTCCCGTCGCTGTCGAGCGCGATGAGGCGCAGGCTGTTGAATTGCCCGTCCCCCGCGCCCCCGCTGCCCCATTTGCCGGCAAACTCAATCTCCCGCACGAATTCCGGCGCGTCGTTGATGGGATTTATTGTGACGTTGACGACGATATCGTCGGTTTGGAAATCGGCGGTGACCTGGACCGTGAAACTGTCCGCTCCGTAGAAATTCCGCTTGGGCGTGTAGGTGAAGACCGCCGGTGCGCCGCCGGTCCCGCTGACCTCCGCTTTGCCGTTTGCCGGCGGCACGGACACGCTCCAGGTCATGGGGTCGCCCTCGGCGTCGGAGGCGGTTAGGGTGGGCGCGACAAAGGGAGTCGGGCTTCCGTCTTCATCCATGATGACTTCCAGCGGGCCAGTCTGATCGATCACGGGCGGCGTGCCGTTGGCGTGGGCCGGGGTGGCTGCGAAAAGGAGGCCGGTGACGGCCACGAGGAGCCCGAAGAATTGGAGGCGGTTGCGATCAGCCCCCTGGAATGTAATACGTGTTCCCATATTGCTGCCCTTTATATGTTCCGTTTTGTAGCGGAGCGGTTGTCCCGACGCGGGTGGCCCGATTGCCCCGGACTCGCCACGCGGTTCGATTGTCGTGACAGAAGTGTTCAAGTGTACAGGAGGACGAATCATTCTGGCAAGAAAAAAAGCAAAAAAATCACGAATATTTCGAGGAGCATACGAATTTGTCATGTATTTACTGTGATCGCTGGGCCCAATGCCTTCAAAGTATACCCAGCAAATATGGAATTGCCAATATAAACATCAAATATTTATAGTTTCTTTCAGATTATGCAATAGACTGGGTGGATGATCGGCGTTTCCGTGGCGGCGGCTGAAGCAGCGCAGCAAAAAATGGACAGGGTGGACAGGGTGGACAGGGTGGACAGGGTGGACAGGGTGGACAGGGTGGACAGGGTGGACAGGGTGGACAGGGTGGACAGGGTGGACTGGGTGGACTGGGTGGACTGGGTGGACTGGGTGGACTGGGTGGACAGGGTGGACAGGGTGGACAGGGTGGACAGGGTGGACTGGGTGGACTGGGTGGACTGGGTGGACTGGGTGGACTGGGTGGACAGGGTGGACTGGGTGGACCCGCCTTCGGCGGGCAGGCCTGTCGACGGCGTGGACCCGCCTTCGGCGGGCAGGCCCGTGGACGGGGTGGACTTGGTGGACGGGGTAGGCGGGCGGTAGAATCGGGGAAAATGGGCGGGCAAATCGGCGCCGGCCGTGATGGATTGGAGCGTGTTTGATGGAAATCTACTGGCGGGATGTGAGCATACCGATTCATGCGGGGACGACGGTGTGGCCGGGGGACGATCCGGTTCGTTTTGAGGCGGCGAGCCGGATTGCGGAGGGGGCGAGCTGCAATACGTCGTCGCTGACGGTACCGAGCCATTGCGGGACGCATTGCGATGCGCCGTGGCACTTTGAGGACGATGGGAAGAAGCTGCACGAGGTGGATTTCCAGGTGTTTTTTGGCGTGGCGCGGGTCATCGAGTTGCTGGATGTGGATCTGGTGCGCGCGGATGACCTAGGTCCCGCGCCTTTGCCGCCGCGCATTCTGCTGAAGACGCGGAACAGCGATTATCCCGTGAATGGGCCGTTCAAGACCGATTTTGTGGCGGTGGCTCCGGACGCGGCGCAGCGGATGGTGGACGAGGGCGTGCGCCTGGTGGGGGTGGACTACCTGTCGGTGGCGGCGTACAAGGATGCGGCTCCGACGCACCATATTCTGCTGCGGAACGAGGTATTTATCGTGGAGGGCCTGTGCCTCCGGGATGTGCCGGCGGGCGATCATCCGTTTACGGTGTTGCCGATGCCGCTGCACGGGGCGGACGGGGCGCCTTGCCGGGCGTTTGTGGGGCTTGCGATGTGATGGGTGCGCGGCCGTGAAAGGGGAACCCGGCCCCGCCGTATCGCCAGCCGATTACATTGATGATGGAATGTTAAACTGGAAGGTGCTTCCCCGACCGATTTCGCTCTTCAGTCCAATCTCGCCCCCTTGCGCCTCCACGGCCAGCTTGCAGAAAGTCAATCCCAGGCCCGTGGAGTACGCCTTTCCGCTCCCGCCACCCGGCGCCTGCGCGAATTTATCGAAGACACGCGCTTGATACTCCAACGGGATACCGTCACCCGTATCACTTACGGCGACGACAACGCCGCTTTCCGTGACCGAGAGGTCGACACACACGACGCTCTTCGCCCCGCCAAACTTCAGCGCATTCGCGACGAGGTTCTGCAGGATCCGCCGGGTAAGGTCCGGATCGCAGATGGCGGCTACGGGCGCATTCGGCGGATGGAATTCGATCCGGGCCTCTCTGGAGTATGCCTTGAGGGCATCCAACGCGTCCGCGATAAGCTTACCCAGGTCGCATTGACGCTTGTTCACGGGCATCGCACCAGCTTCCAGGCGGCTTACGTCGAGCAGCGTTGACACCATCTCGTTCAATTGGGCGCCCGAAGCGCGAAGATGGCCCGCCATTTCAAGCAAGTCCCCGTTGCCGGCCTGCCGCAGCTCCATTTCGATGATTTCCGCATACCCAAGGATGCCCATCAGGGGGGAGCGCATATCGTGGACGATCATGTGAACGAGTTGATCTCGCTGCGACTCGAGATCGCACAGACGCTCGTAGCTCTCTTGCGCCCGCCGCCTCTGCGCCTCAATTTCCAGCTGCTGCTGGCGTAGACGGAGATGGGCCGCGACCCGCGCCAGCACTTCGGACTCCTGGAAGGGTTTGCTTACGTAGTCCACGCCGCCCGAATTGAAGGCCCGGAGCATGTTCGCCGTGTCGTCCAGGGCGCTGATAAAGATTACCGGGGTCTCTCCGAGCCGCTCGTCGGCCTTGAGCCGGCGGCACACCTCGAAGCCATCCATCTCGGGCATCATGATATCCAGGAGAATGAGGTCCGGCGGGTTGGCGGCGGCCGCGCGCAGGGCCATGGCGCCGCGGGGGAAGGCGACGACGCGGTAGCCCCGCCCGCGAAGAATTTCCTCCAACAGGCTGAGGTTCGCCGGTGTATCGTCCACGAGCATGATCGTCGGAAGCGCGTTTTCGGCTGTTGTCATGATAGGTTCCCACCCATGCCCAGCACCTCGCCGAGCCTGTCATAGTCGTACTCCCCGGCGATGGCGTTCAAGGCGCCCGCCACCGCATCGTCCAATCCCGTTGCCCCGGCGACGAGTCCCTTGAGCCTCCCCATGTCGCCCGCCGCCACGGCTTGCCGCATGGCGTCCAACAGGGCCTCGGGAACGCCGGCCAGATCATCGGCTGTGATGTGGCCGCTCATGGATTTGCCCGGCCGGGCCGCGGGCACTTCTTTGTAGACATAGCGGAGCCCCAGGTGTTTTCCGAGCACCTCAAAGATGGTCTGGGGGCGATAGGGCTTGCGCACGTAACCGTCCACCCCGCTCGCCAGCACGGCCCGTTCATCGTCCTCGAAAGCGCTGGCCGTCACGGCAATTACCGGGGTAGCCCGCGCCCGGGGGTTGCTCTTGATGCGGCGGGTGGCTTCGTAGCCGTCCATCGCGGGCATCCGCAAGTCCATCAGCACGATATGGGGTTCCCAGCGTTCCACGAGATCCAGCGCCTCGGATCCGTTTGCGGCCTCTTCAATGACGAAGCCGACGGGCTCCAGGATAGCGCGCAGCAAGTCGCGGTTACTTTTGTTGTCGTCGACAACCAGGATTCGATACGGCCCGCCAGAATCGGCCTCCAGGCCGACGACGACCAGGGACGCTGGTATGGATACGTCTTCGAGGCCATCGACGGGCGTTACGGGGACACAAACCCGGAAGCAAGAGCCTTCGCCCACTCGGCTTTCGACGGTCAGTTGCCCGCCCATCATTTCGGTCAGGCGTTTGCTGATGGCCAGCCCCAGCCCCGTTCCGCCCGAGTCGACGCCGGCATCTGACTGGCGAAATGCCTGAAATATGTGTTCCCTATCCTCTTCGGGGATTCCCGGCCCGGTATCCTCGACCTCCACGACGAGCCGCATATACGCGGGCCCGTCCGCGGGGCCGTCCGCGATCGCATCGGCGCGCGCCCGCAGAGCGACGCCGCCCTCTTTGGTAAATTTCACGGCGTTGCCCATCAAGTTGATGAGGACTTGCCGCAATTTCGCATCGTCTGCCGCGACGTACTCGGGCACGCTCTCCCGCCGTTCCACGATGATGTGCAGGCCCTTGGCCTCCGCGCGCGACCGCACCATCATTTCCAGGTCGTTGAGCAACTCGTGGAGATTGAAGTTCGTCGGGTGTAGCCCGAGCTTCCCGGATTCGATTCGGGACATGTCCAGAATGTCATTGATCAGCCCCAGGAGATGGCGTCCGCTGCGGGTGATCGTGTGGACCTGTTCGGCCTGCCGCGCCGTGAGTGAGCCATCCCGCTCCAACACCTGTGCGAAACCCAAAATGGCATTCAGCGGCGTCCGAATCTCGTGGCTCATGTTGGCGACGAATGCGCTCTTGGCGCGATTGGCCTCTTCGACCGCGTGCCGGGCGGCGCGCTCGTGTTCGAGCGCCTTGCGATCGGTAATATCCAGGATCTGGGATACGAAGTACACTTCTTCATCGCCCTCCACCCGGACCAGCGACGCGCTCAGGAGGCACCAGATCGCTTCCCCGGATTTTCTCAGATAGCGCTTCTCCATCTGATAGGAATTCTTCTCGCCCGCAAGCACCCGGCGCACGTTGTCGAGATCGGCTTGCAGGTCTTCCGGGTGGGTGATATCTTGAAAGGTCATGGCGAGAAGTTCGTCTTGCGAATAGCCCATGATCGCGCACGTGGCATAGTTTACCTTGAGCCATTGCCCGTCCGGCGCGACGAGGGCCATCCCTATCGGGGCGTATTCGAAGGCATAAAGGAAACGTTTCTGGCTGGCCGCCAACTGTCTTTCCGCCCGCTTGTGACTTGTGACATCGCGCGCCACGCCCTGTATCCCGACGGCCTTCCCCTCGCTATTCCGGATGAATGAAAGGTGCATGGAAATATCGGCGGTTTCCCCGCCGGCCCGGTAATGCTCGGCCTCGATGATAAAAGATTGCCCGGCCCCGTCCGCGACGTCTTTCTCCAGCTCTTCCCGGCAAATGGCCTCGATCCTCGCCCGGGAGGCCGGTGGAAATCGGTCGGCCATCCCCTTGCGCAGGTATACATCAACCGGATCGCCGAACACGCGTTCGACCGAGGGGCTCACGTAGGCCGTGCGCCAGCCCAGATCCGCTGTAAAGACCACATCGGAGATATTGTCGGTTATCTGCCGCAGCTTCGCCTCGCTCTCACGCAACGACGCCGTCAGCGTGACGGCCAGACGCCGAGCCCGCACGATGGTGTTCTCCTGCGCCCGAATCAGGAGGAATGACAGGAGGCCCAGGGCAAGCCCCGCGAACCAAATCGCCCAGGGAAACCAGGGGTGGGCGCCCGCTTCAAACTCGGGCGCGGCCCGAAACGACAGCGTCCATTGGTGGCCGTAGAGGTCAAGTGTCGCTTGGGAGTTCAGGGCCGATCCGTAGTCCGCCGCCGCGGCGCCGGTTCGGGAGTAGATTAATGCGCCGGGCTCCGCCCGGTCACCGTCATACACGTCAATAAGTACGTGGGGCGAACGCTCCGGAAAGAGCACCGCCATCAGGTCGTGCATGCGGAACGAGACAAACACGAAACCCTCGAGGTTGTCCATCCGCAACTGTACGTCACCGGACGGAACGCCGTTCGCGTATATGGGCGCCAGCATCAGGAGGCCGGGCTGATCGTCGTCCTCGGACGCCTGGACCAGCCGGACCGCGCCGGAGAGGGACACCGCGCCCGTGTCCCGGGCGCGTTCCATGGCGGCGCGGCGCACGGGATCGGAGTAGGCGTCGTAGCCGAAAGCGCGGCGGTTTTGCTCGTCAAAGGGCTCCAGGTATACAAACGGCGCATAATCTTCCCGTTCGCCCGGAGGCCAGACCGCGTAGTCGGGAAATCCCGCCGCTCGCACGGTTTCCGTATGCTGTGCCAGTTGGGACGCCGGAACGTATTCCAGGAATCCCACCGCCTGAATTCCGGGATAGGATTCCTGGACCGACTGATACGCCGCGTAGGCGCGCCACTCCTCCCGAGTGACATCCTCCGAGGCCGCGTACACCCCCGCCCCGCCTTGCAGGATCATGCGGTAGTCGTGCAAGCGCTCCGCAATGCGCCGGGTGATATCCTCGCAGTACTCTTCATAGCGACTCCGGATTTGCTCCGACTCCGCCTGGGTCCAGGCACGTTGCAACCAGGCCGTTGCCAGGAGCAACCCGGCCAACACCAGATATGGCAGCACCCTCTTTAAGAAACGGCGCCCAGTATGTATATCCGCAGAAGTCGCCATGCGAAAAAACAGTCCCAGGTGATGTCCGTACTACCCGCTAAGATTCTAGATACGCAACACTTAAGCGGTCTGAAGTGCGGAACGGCATGTGTTCTTAACCAATGGAGCCGGCGCTCTCTAGCCGTATTGCGCCTGCGGCGCAATCTGCCGGCGGGCCGCCGGCGCTCCATAGTTGCACGTAGCCTTTGTTGAGCAAGTCGCTTTGGTTTGGCCACAGCACTTCGTTCGGCTAAAGTGATACCTAAATACTACTTCTATCGCAAACTCGCGCCACGCCCCATGGTATCGCACGAGCCGCCTAACGCCTTTCCGCCACCACCGGATATAACATGGACATTCTTCCCGATAGACTCCGCCATCGGAATTCCATCTAACCCCTCCCCAAATCCGCCATCGTGCGTTGTCGAGATACACACGCGCTTCCCGTACCAACGCGATTCCACATTGGTTTGATCCGACAGTTCACAGATTACACCAAAACGGAACACTTGTCAATGCGCGGGAAATCTCAGGGCCAGGCAGCTGCCGGAGCGGTATCGCGCACCGTCCAAATTCGGGATGTGCCGGCGGGCGATCATCCGTTTACGGTGTTGCCGATGCCGCTGCACGGGGCGGACGGGGCGCCTTGCCGGGCGTTTGTGGGGCTTCCGGCCGCGCTTTGAGGCTTGGGTTGGGGATTGCGCGCCAACTGAATTCGGGGTAGGATGGAGGGGTCCGGAAGCATCACCGGTAGATCGAAGGCCCATGTACATCGGCGGTTCGCGCGGAATTCGAATCCGGGGCGGGGCGGTCCGCGCCGCCCAGTGCTCGACTTTTCTTTCACCGCGCCGCGTGTTCCGGTCCTCCCTCCCCTGCCTTGTGGCGACCGCACTTCTCCTGTGTGGGTGTGAGGGGACGGGCCATGGCGTTGTACGGGTATCGGGGGAGATTGAAGCGCGGGATGTGGCGGCGGGATCGCGTATAGGCGGGCGGGTTTCGGAAGTGCTCGCACGCGAAGGCGACTCGGTGGCGGCTGGGGCGATCCTGGTGCGCCTGGACGATGCCGAGCCCCGCGCGGCGCTGGCGGCGGCGGAGGCGCAGCTGGCGCTTCGGGAGGCGGGCCTGGCCAAATTGCGGAACGGCGCGACGACGGAACAGCGAGATCAGGCGCGGGCCGCGGTGGATGCGGCGGCGGCGCAGCTTACGCAGGCGCTGAACGGGGCGCGCGACGAGGAGATTCAAACGGCGGCGGCGGGGGTGTCGACGGCGCTGGCGGAGCGGACGGTGTCGCGGCAGGAATTTGAACGCATTCATAACCTGTATGATCAGGGGGTGGCTTCGGCGCGGCAGCTGGACCAGGCGCGGGCGGCGCGGGATGCGGCGGAGGCGCGTTACCGTGCGGCGAGCGAGCAGCGGGACCTGGTGATTGCCGGGGCGCGGGACGAGGAGATCGCGGCGGCGCGCGCGCACCTGGCCCAGGCCGAGGCCGCGTTGGCGGAGGTGCTTCGGGGGGCGCGCGACGAGGATATCGCGGCGGCGGTTGCGGGGCGGGACGCGGCCCTGGCGGAGGTGGCGCGCGCGCGGGCGCAGCTGGAGGAGATGATGATCGTGGCCCCGATGGACGGTGTGGTGGAGTCGCTGGATGTGTTGCCGGGGGATATTGTGCGGCCGGGCCCGCTGGTGGGGCTGGTGGACCCGGCGCGCCTGGAGGTGACGATCTACGTGGGCGCGGCGCTGCTTGGCCACCTGCAACTCCAGCAACAGGTGGATTTTACGGCGGACGCGTTTGGGGGGGAGCGTTTTACCGGGACCATCGTACAGATCGCCTCCGAGGGGGAGTTTACGCCGCGCAATCTTCAGACGGAAGAGGAGCGGGTGCAACAGGTCTTCGGTGTGAAGGCAGCGCTGGATCCGGCGGGCGGACGGCTGCGTCCGGGCATGTCGGTGACGGCGCACTTGCCGCGCGCGAACGGCGGGGCGCGATGAAGCCGGTGGTTCAGGCCGAGGCACTGACCCGGCGCTTCGGCGCGTTCACGGCGGTGGACGGCGTGAGCCTGGAGATTGTGGAGGGGGACATCTTCGGGTTTCTCGGGCCGAACGGATCGGGGAAGACGACGCTGATCCGGATGCTGTGTGGGCTGCTGCGCCCGACGGGCGGATCGGGCACGGTGCTGGGGCATGATGTCGTGCGGGAGAGCGAGGCGATCAAGCGCGAGATCGGGTACATGTCGCAACAGTTCAGCCTGTACAGCGATCTGACCGTGCTGGAGAACCTGACGTTCTACGCGGGGATCTATGGCATCCCCCGGCGGGAGCGCCGGGATCGGATCGAGGAGGTGATTGCGACCACGGACATTGGGGCGTACCGGCATCGGCTGGCTTCGCGGCTCTCCGGGGGGTGGAAGCAGCGGCTGGCGCTGGCCTGCGCGCTGGTGCATCGCCCGCGATTGCTGTTTCTGGACGAGCCGACGGCGGGAATCGATCCCGTGGCGCGGCGGGATCTCTGGGATCTGTTGTTTGACCTGGCGGGCGCCGGGGTGACGTTTTTCGTGACGACGCACTATATGGACGAGGCGGAGCGGTGCAGCCACCTGGGGTATATTTACTATGCGCAGCTGGTGGCGTATGGCACGCCCGGGGAACTGAAATCGCTTCCCGATGTCACGCCGCCGGGCTGCGGGCGGTATGAGGTCCGGGTGTCGGGGGCGCTTCGCGCGATGCGGACCTTGAACTCGTTCAGTTATGTGCGGGACGCGACGGCCTTTGGGGACGCGCTGCATGTGCTGGCCGAACACGGGGTGGGCGATGCGCTTGCGCGGGATCTGGCGGGGGCTGGTTTCGGGGCGGCGCAGGTTCGCGCGATCCCGGCCACGCTGGAGGATGTTTTCGTGACGCTCACGCGGACGCGCGCGCGGGAACGGGAGTCCGGCCATGTTTAGGGGGCTTTCGGCGGTGATCTACAAGGAGTCGAAGCATATTCTGCGGGATCCGCGCACGCTTTTCCTGATGCTGCTGGTGCCGGCGCTGCAGCTGACGGTTTTTGGCTACGCGATCAACACGGACATCAAGAACATTCCGACGGTGGTGTTTAACCTGGACGGGCGCGCGGACAGCCGGGCGCTGATCGAGCGTTTTGTGAATACGGGGTATTTCGACATTCGCCGGCATGCGGCTACGGCGGAAGAGGTTGAGGCGGCGATCATCCGGGGCGAGGCGAAGGTGGGATTGAAGATTCCGCGGGACTATAGCGATCGGTTGCTGGCGGGCGAGGAAACGGCGGTGCAGGTGCTGATTGACGGGAGCGATTCGACGGTGGCGATGCAGGCGTTGAACGTGAGCAATGCGGTGGTGCTGCGCGCGTCGGTGGCGGAGCTTGCGCGCGAGTTGGGGGCTAACGGCGCGCCCGCGATTGAGTCACGTCCGCGGGTGCTGTTTAATCCGGACATGCGGACGGCGAATTTCATGGTACCGGGGCTGGTGGGGATTATCCTGCAGATCATTACGATGTTGCTGACGGCGTTTGCGATTGTGCGGGAGAAGGAAAGCGGGACGCTGGAGCAGCTCATGGTGACGCCGGTGTCCCGGCTGGGGCTCATTCTGGGTAAGCTCCTTCCCTATGGGGCGGTGGGAATTATTGAGACCATCTCGGTGGTGCTGCTGATGCGCTTTCTCTTTCAGGTGCCGATTGCGGGGAGCGTGTTGCTGCTGGCGGGCTTCACGCTGGTCTTTCTGTTTACGGCGCTGGGGCTGGGGCTGTTGATATCGACGGTCGCGGCGAACCAGATGCAGGCGCTGCAGGTGGCGTTTCTGATTATTCTGCCGTCGGTGCTGCTTTCGGGCTTTATCTTTCCGCAGGAAGCGATGCCCCATATCATTTATCTCATCGGGCAGGCGGTGCCGGCGACGTGGTTCATTGAGATTCTGCGGGGGATCATCCTGCGGGACACGGGGTTCGCGGATCTGTGGTTGAACGGCGCGGTGCTGGCGGGGATGGGGGTGTTTGTGCTGGGGCTTGCGACGCTGCGTTTTCAGAAGCATCTGGGGTGAGGGGGGGTTGGTGGTGGGATGGCGTGGTGGACTCGGTCCGGGACTTACCCCCGCGTTTCGGGTATTGCGGCCGAGGTGTGGGTGTTGGGTTGGACGGGTGGCTTGCCGGGTGGGGTTTGGCTGCTGTGCGGCGGTACGTCCCTTGGCGGCGGAATCGCGTGGCGCGGTTGGGGGTTGTGGGTGGATGAACGGGATTGGGGCACCGTGGGGACGGGGGCGGTCGTTGCCGCGGGCAGGAATGCCCGCGATCCTGTGTTGGCGTTTGCTGGTGGATTGGGACGCCGGGGTGGGTTGTGTTCGCGGCGCGGCTTTTTGTTAGAGTATGGGTTTCTTTGAAATTGACCTGGAAGGAATTGAGTTATGCAATCCGAACTTTCCATTTCTCGCGGGCTTACCGCCTTGCTGGCGGCGTGGTGCGTCTTGATCGCGCCGGCCTGCGCGGGTGTCGGCAAGGAGGACATCCATATTCAGAACGGGCATCTTACCCGGGACAACCATGCGATTACGCTGAAGGCCATCATGACGCCCGATCTGCTGGCGGGGCACGATGAACTGGGCAAGACGGCTCCGGTGCTTGCGCGGATTGCGTACGTGGGCGGGAACACGGCGTGCGCGGACCTGGTGGGCTTCAACGCGGACGGCACGGCGCTGGATCCGAAGGTTGTGGAGACGATCGGGCTGCTTGGCCACCGGACGAAGGAGCAGCGGATGGCGCTGATGGTTCGGGTGCTGGGCGGGAATCATGATCCGGCGTTTAGCGCGCGGGCGGTGGAGACGGCGGCCCAGGCGCTGGCCAACGAGCGGCGCGCGCTCTATTACTTTGACGGCCCGGACGCGGACAAGTGGGCGGCGCGTTTCATGGAACTGGCTCCGAACCTGGCGGTGGCGTCGCCGAACGCGGGGCATGTGAAGGTGGTGTCGGAGACGCCGTCGGCGCCGGCGGGCCGCCCGACGCTGGTGGCGGGCCGGGCGCATGCGCACTTCGACACGGACACGCATTTTGTGCTGGACGGTAGCGACGCCTCGTACGAGACGGTGGAGAAGACGCTGGTAACGGATGCCGAAAAACAGCCGTGGACGCCGGACAATTCGGTTCTTTCGGAGGCGGAACGGGCGGAGGGCTTTATTGCGCTGGCCAACGGGAAGAACTTTGACGGGTGGTGGTTTCCGAACGAGCAGAATTCGTTTATCGTGAACGAGCGCGGGGAGTTCGAGTTTGTCGAACCGGGCGGGAAGGTTATCCTGACGCGAGACCGCTACAGCAATTTTGTGCTGCGATTGGACTACAAGATCACGGAGGGCGGCAACAGCGGCGTTTTCCTGCGGGCTCCGCGTGACGCGCGGCAATCGAAGATTGGCATGGAGTTTCAGATTCATGGCGACGCGGGGGTTGAGGTGAGCGATGACATGACCGGGGCAATCTACAAGGTGGTGGCTCCGCGGGTGAATGCGAGTAATCCGCCGATGGAATGGAACAGCCTGGAGATCCAGCTGGATGGAAGCTGGATCCGCGCGACGCTGAACGGCCAGGTGATCCACGATTTTGACATGGACACGGTGGAAGAGTTGCGTTACCGCCTGAGGGAGGGTTTTATCGGCCTTCAGGATCACGATCACTACGTGGCGTTTCGCAACGTGCGCTTGAAGAAGCTTTAATCCGGCGCTGCCGGCACAACGGAGAATACGAGACATGGCAAGTACACGACGTCAATTCCTGGGTCAGGCGACGGCCTTTTCGGCGGCCGCGCTGGCGGGCAACGCACTGGCGGCGCCGGGACCGGCCTTCCTGCTGGGATCGCAGAGCTACAGTTTCCGGAAGTTCGACACGATCGGGGTCATCAGCGAGGTGAAGAAGCTCGGGCTGAGCGCGATCGAGTTCTGCGGGGTGCATTTCCCGTGCGATCCGGCGCACGCGGGCCTGGCTGAGGTGAAACAGCTCATCGCGGACGCGGGCATTGTTGTGCCGTGTTACGGCGTGGAGAGCTTCACGGCGGACGAGGCGGCGAACCGCGCGAAGTTTGAGTTCGCGAAGGCGATGGGCATTGGCATTCTCACGGCGGACCCGCTGCCGGAGTCCTTCGACAGCCTGGACAAGCTGACGGAGGAATATAAGATCAAGATTGCGATTCACAACCATGGCCCGAACGACATGCGCTATGGGAAGGTGCAGATGGTGCTGGACGCGATCCAGGATCACAGCCCGATGATCGGGGCGTGCGTGGACACGGGCCACAGTATCCGTTCGGGCGAGAAGCCGCACGAGGTGCTGGCGGCGCTGGGCGATCGCGTGATCTCGCTGCACCTGAAGGATTGGACGCACGGCGGCGAGGAACAGATCCTGGGCGATGGCGACATGGACCTTACGGCGGTGGCGAAGGTGCTGAAGGACATCAACTTCGGCGGGCCGCTGATGATCGAATATGAGAACAGCCCGGAGAATCCGGGGCCGGATATGGCGGTGGGTATGGTGAACTGGCAGAAGGCGGTGGACGCGGTGTGGACGGCGTAGTTTTCGCTGATTGAATGCGGACGAATCTGATCGCGCGCCCGGGAATGGCCGGGCGCGCGATTTTTTTGTTTTGAAGGGGTTTGGCGATGGGGGTGGCGGGTATGTATGGATCCCTGGCGCGCCATTGGCGCGAACACAGGCGGGACGCCCGCCTCCGGCGCGTCATGGACCTGCGCCACTTTCTTTTCGAGGTGGTTTTGGTGGGGGCAGGGGAATTTTTTGGAGGCGGGCTCACTTTGCCGCGGACACGAATGTCCGCGATCCTTTTGCGCCTTTGGCGCGATGGACAGCCGGGACGGCTATCCTACATTTGCGCCTTGCGGCGCTGAACACAGCCGGGACGGCTGTGCCACTTTCTTTTCGAGGTGGTTTTGGTGGGGGCAGGGGAATTTTTTGGAGGCGGGCTCACTTTGCCGCGGAATGTCCGCGATCCTTTGCGACTTCGGCGCCTGGACAGCCGGGACGGCTATTCCGCCTGCGGCGGACTTTCAGCCTGCTTTTTGCAGGCACGGCTCGAATACGGCGCTGCGTGCCCGTTGGTGGCCGACGTGGGCTTTGCCGCGGACAGGAATGTCCGCGATCCTTTGCGCCTTTGGCGCTTCGCAGACAGGAATGTCTGCGTCCCTCGCGCGGTGGACAGCCGGGACGGCTATCCTACATTCATCGAGGTTGTTTTGGCTGGCTACGAATGGAGAGCCCGGGTTCGTGGCGTGTGTTGGGTCAGGCAGGGATGCCTAATCCGCCTGCGGCGGACTTTCAGCCTCCGCTGGCGCCGCTTGTTTGCGGTGTCACTGGCAGGGTTGGGAGTGCGTGACAACGGGCACACGTAGGCGCGGGGGCGCCATCGCGTGGCATGGGTTGGGGGCCGTCGGATAATTGAGATGGCGTTGCCGCTTGCTGGAATGCCCGCGATCCCGTGCTGGCGGTTTCGGGGTATTATGGCAGGGGTGTGGGTTGTCTGAAATCTCGGGTTGGCGCAATGGCAGGCAGGGATGCCTAATCCGCCTGCGGCGGACTTTGGCAGGGCGAAATGTTACTATCCCGGAAACGTGGAGGTTGAACGATATGAAGACCCTGATGATTGTTTCGGCGGTTTGGTCGGTGTTTGGGGCGGAACCGGCGGATGGCGTGCGGGGGGTGAATTATGAGCGGTACGAAACGCCCCGGATTACGGCGGTGATTGGCGATAACAGCGCGCTGGGGGAGCACCGGAGCCGTTATAACGGGGTGTATTCCCTGACGACCCCGGCACTGGCGGAGTCGCCGTTTGTTCCGTTTTACGCGGGGCTGAATCTGGAGCATTATTTCGACATGCGGCCGGATATCAACCGGGACAACAACGTATTTTTCGAGCCGCGCATTGCGCCGATGTCGTTTACGGCGCTGGGGGAGGATAGTTGCGCGCTGCACCAGCCGGAGACGCCGTACTGGCGGGTGGAGAGCAAGACGGTCTTCACGGTGACGCCGGAGGGGTATATTGACCTGGATTTCAGGTGCACACCGCACGCGGACCACTGGGTGGGCGATTTTCTGGGCGTATTCTGGGCGTCGTACATCAACGCGCCGGAAGACAAGAGCATCTATTTCCTGGAGGCGGGATCCACGCCGGAAGCGCCGCGGTGGGTGCAGTATTGCACGCAGCGGCACGGCCTGCACAGCACGGTGCGCGGGGCGGACGATGACCTCCCGATGGAAGGGCCGGAATCCACTACGAATTTGTTTGTGAGCCTGTCGCCTTTGCGCTACGCCCTGCCCTTTTACTATGGCCGTTTCCGCGACCATGTGCTGATCTTCCTGTATGAAGCGGGTGACGGCGGGGTTATCCGATTTTCACACTCGCCATCCGGCGGCGGGAATACTCCGGACGGTACGGACACGAACCCGGCGTGGGACGTGCAGCTGATTGTGCCGCAGCCGGAGGTTGGGCGGTGGTACGGGATGAAGGCGCGTTTGATTGTGAAGCCGTGGGAAGGTCGGGAGGATGTCCTGGCGCACGTGAAGGCCTATTACGGCGGAGCGGGCGCGGGCGAATAGCGAAGGCAACAGCGGGCGCGGGCGCGATCGCCTTTGCGGCATTTTGTCAGCGGAAGAAATACTCCAGCAGTTCCCTCGGCGCGCCCATGAACTCGGCGCGCTGAAGATCCCCGCAGAACTGCTGGTCTCCGCCGGTGTAGTACACGTAGGTCCGGTCGCGGAAGTAACAGAGCTCCGCGTCGGACGCGTTCGATTCGCGGATGTCGTCCGGGCGCAGGGGATGCACCTTATTTTCCGGCTGGAAGGTCACGAAGGGACGGCCCTCCGGCGCGTCGTCCCATTGGACGAGGTCCGTGGAGCGGGTGATGCGCGTCTCGTAGCGGTTTTCTCCCAGGCTTTGCAGGTAGAGCGTGTAGTAGTAGCCGCCTTCGTGGTAGAGGGCGGGCCCGCCGACGTACTTGTCCACGCCATAGTAGGCGTCGGGAACCTGCTCCCACTTCACCAGGTCGTCCGACGTGAAATACTTGAAGGTGAATGCGGGCCAGCGCGGGTCGTTGGTTTCGACGAGCATCACGAATTTTTCCGGCCCGCGGCACACGGCGACGTTGAAAAATTTCTCGTCCTCGTTTGCGCGGAGCACCACCCGGGGTTCGGTCCAGTTCTTGAGATCGGTTGATTGCGTCAAACTGATTTCGCGCACCTCCCATTTCTTCTCCGTACCCCAGTTGCTGCCGAAGACGTACACCCGATCCTCCCACACGAAGGTGAAAGCGAGCCCGTGTCCGATCAATGGCGTGGATACAATTCGGTCGGCCGCCACGTCTCGGATGCGCACTTCGTCCTGTTCGAAAAGCTGCTGGTGTTTTTCGAAGCCGTATTCCCACTGTTTCTGCCAGCTTTCCATCAGGTAGAACTTGTCCTGAAACACGAAGGGCGTCACTTCGACGAGGGGGGACTCGAGTTTGGCCCGGTTGACGAGGGGATGTTTCCAGGCCGGCGGATCGGCGGATTCCGCGGGGGCCGACAGTGCGGCTCCCAGGGCGAGCAGGTTTGCGGCGAAATACATGGGTAGTCTCCAATCGGGTTGGTAAGTTAGACGCCGAACTGGCGGAGGTGGTGATCCAGGTGCACGCCGTGGACGCGCGCCCATTTCCGGAGCGGGATATGGCCGAGTAGGGGGCTGTAGCCGGTTGCGCCGGGCCGCTCCTCCAGGGCCGCGACGAAGCGGCGCAGCGCCGCGAGGCAGGCTTCGCGCTCGGCGTCGAGGCCGCCCTCGGGCTCCGGAAAGAGGCCGGGCGGCGCCTTGATCCGCCCGCGGGGCCAGTTTGTGAACCACTCGAAGAAGAGGTACCACAGGAGGAATCCCGGCGCTGGGACAAAGACCTTTTCCGCCGGGCGGTCGCCGAGCGAGACTTCGAACATGTGGCGCAGGTGGCGAAGCATGCGTTCCGGAGACAGCGTTCCCCACTGGCGTTGGGAACCGTCTTGAATGCGCCCGATCCTTGCGACAAACTCGGGCGCGGTTTCCGGATTGAGGTCGATTCTTGCCATGTAGCACTCCCGGTTGCTTGTAAAGCGCGCGAGGCGGCGTCGCCGGGCGACACCGCCTCGCGTTTACACCGGAAGTATAGGCTACACGCCCGTCCCGCTCAACGGAACCTGCACGGTTGGCGTGTCGGGGTCGTTTGTGTCGACTTCGAGCACCGCCGATTTTAATCCGGTGCTGGACGGATTGAAGACGATTGCAATGGTCCGTCTCCTTCCCGGAAGCACGGTGGATTGGCCCGTGTCGAGCACGATCCGGAATTGGGTCGCATCGGTTCCGGCGATCCGCCTTCCGCTCACCAACAGATTGGCATCGCCCACATTCGTGATATTGATTGCGATGGTGCTCGTGTCGCCGCCACTGACAGGCCATTCTCCGAAGTCGGCGGATTCCGGGCTGACCATGACATCGGGTGCGGGCTCTACCGGGTTTTCGCCCTCGCCCTCGCCTTCACCCTCGCCTTCACCCTCGCCCTCACCCTCGCCCTCGCCTTCGCCCTCTCCTTCGCCTTCGCCCTCACCTTCACCTTCGCCTTCGCCTTCACCTTCACCTTCGCCTTCACCCTCTCCCCCACCTTCGCCCTCGCCTTCACCTTCACCTTCACCTTCACCTTCACCTTCGCCCTCACCTTCGCCTTCGCCTTCGCCTTCGCCTTCACCCTCGCCCTCGCCCTCGCCTTCACCTTCACCTTCACCCTCGCCCTCGCCCTCGCCCTCGCCTTCGCCACCCGCATCCTCGCATTCGCCCAGCGTATCGCCGTGGGCGAGGTGCGCCGCCAGGGCCGCCGGCGCGATCTCGATGACATGCCGCTGTCCACTGGACCCGAGCGGCCCGTGGCACACGCGCACCTTTTCGCCCCGGCCCCGTTTCTCCAGCGCGATCGTCGGGCCGTCAACGAGGAAACGGATACTTTCCGCCACGAGAACGCCGGCCGTGTCCCGAGTGCCCGATACAACGACGCGCGCGCCGGGGCGCAGGTCGCTCAACGCGCCGGTGGGGAGGACTCGCGTATTCGGCCCGCAGGCCACCAGCACCACGCCACCTCCGGTTTCGAGGACCAGCGCCCCGGGGCCGGGGCGAAAGGCCTGAACCAGACCCGACGCCGCGGCCACGCCCGACGCGAGGCGGTCCGCCAGCGCGAATTGGGGATCGAGCGCGAGCGAGTCGCCCGAGTGGACCACTCCGAGGTCCACCAGGAGCAATGGCAGGTAGAGCTCATCCTGCGCCTCTACCTCGAACTGCACCGGGACGAAACGAATTCCACCGTCCGTTATATGGGCGGGGAGCACCTCTCCCCCGCTCCCCGTCACGGCGGCATCGGAAAAGATGAGCTCCATGCCGGTGTAGTACCCGGCGTCCAGCGCGCGCGAGCCCAACAGCTGGGCGACCGATTCGAGCGCCAGCAGGTCGGCGATTTGCGGGCCTGCGAACAGCGGGACCTGGACGAGATCTCCGTAGGAAGTTTCGCGGTAGAGGTAGACCGCTTCCAGCGTGACCCACGCCCCGGCCAGCGAATCAACGGACGCAATGGTCGCCTCCAGGGTGGCCGTGGCTTCTCCCGCGTTCCCCTCCTTCGCCACATTCGGGCAGCCCGCGAGCAACGCCATTGCGGCCAGCGCCGCCGCGCCCCATTGCAACCCCTTTGTAAGCCGCCAATGAATCGTTTTCATACGACGTCTCCTCTCTACCCTGCCCCTTGCCGGGGCTCTGGCCGCTCCCGCCGTGAATCCAGCCGTTGCGGTGTCTTCGCACAGAGAACATTGATAGATTGTTGACGCCAACGGGAATCGTACCACAATTTTTTCAAATGTGCTTTTCCGGGCGGGGTGAACGGGTGTTGACGCGATACGCGTAACGGATGAAGGTGGTCGCCGGGGAAGCTTGTAAGTTCCCTGTCTCGTTGGGTCAGGGATTTCCGCGATCCTTTGCGCCTTCGGCGCCTGGACAGCCGGGACGGCTATCCTACATTTGCGCCTTGCGGCGCTGAACACAGCCGAGACGCCCGCCTCCGGCGCGTCATGGAGCTGTGCCACTTTCCCTTCGGGGTGGTTTTTGGTGGGGTGAGGGGAACCTTTTGGAGGTGGGCTCACTTTGCCGCGGACACGAATGTCCGCGATCCTTTGCGCCTTCGGCGCCTGGACAGCCGGGACGGCTATCCTACATTTGCGCCGTTGGCGCGGTGGACAGCCGGGACGGCTATCCTACTTTTGCGCCTTCGGCGCCTGGACAGCCGGGACGGCTATCCTACTTTTCGCAGCAATGTCCGCGAACTTTCGACTCATGCTCGCCTTGGCCGAGACACGCGTTAATACTGGTGGGTGCTTCGTTCCGCTGAAGTATTTTCTCAGATGCTTGGACTTTGATTGCACGGGGCGGATGCGGGGATGATGCGGTGTGTGCTTTCGGAGCTGGGCTTTGGGGCGCGGATTGACACTTTTGTACATGCGGGACGTTTTTTGTCGCTCGGGGCGTTGGCGCCGGAAATCGGGCGATCGTTGGCGCGTGTGAATTCAGGGGTTTAGGGAGGAATGCTGGTTGGCACGACTCTTGTATATCGAGTTCTGTGTGCGATTGTGAAGGAATTGATAAGGAGTGAGGCCATGAAAAAAAATCAGGGGTTTACGTTAATCGAGTTGCTGATCGTGGTGGAGATTATTGCGATTGTCGCGGCGATCGCGTTCCCGAATTATATCCGGACGCGCATTCAGACGAATGAGGCGGCGGCGGTCGCGAGTCTGCGGGTCATATTGGACGCGCAGAACAACTACAACACGCAGAATTACGTGTACGCGGAGAGTTTTGCGCAGCTGACGAGCGCGAATCCGCCCTACCTGACCGGTGGCGACTGGAACGCGCCGCGCAATGGCTATCGCTACCGCGTAGCGGGCGAGGTGACCAATTTCGTGGCGCACGCCGAGCCGGTCGAATACAACGTGACGGGCTGGCACGGGTTTCGGATCGACGCGAGCGGGGCGGTGCGGTACGCGGTCGGCGAGGAGGCGGGGCCGGACAGCCCGGTGTTGCAGGGATCGAATTAGGGGTGCGCGCTACGCGGTTGCGGGCGGTCCCTCGTGTTTGTCGAGGTAGATCTCCTGGAGGCGCGTGGTGAGGTAGTCGAAGGCCTCGTCGACGCTGTCGCAGAACTCGAAGAGATGCACGTCCTGCGGGCTGATGACGCCCCATTCGACGAGCGCGTCGAAGTTGATGATTTCCTTCCAGAAGGCGCTTCCGTAGAGGACGATGGGCATGACTTTGACGGCTTTTTGCGTCTGGACGAGGGTGAGGACCTCGAAGAGTTCGTCCATGGTGCCGAAGCCGCCCGGGAATACGATCAGGGCCTTGGCCAGGTAGACGAACCAGAATTTGCGCACGAAGAAGTAGTGGAACTCGAAGGCGAGTTCGGGGGTCTGGTAGGGGTTGCCGGCCTGCTCGAAGGGGAGGCTGATATTGAGGGCGACGGAGCGCCCGCCGGCCTGGTGGGCGCCTCGGTTGGCGGCTTCCATAATGCCGGGGCCGCCGCCCGAGCAGATCACGAATCGGTGGCCTTTTCGCGGGAGGCTTTCCGACCAGGCGGTGAGCCGTTCGGCCAGCTCGGCCGCGTCGCGGTAGTAGACCGAGTTCCGAAGATCGCGGCGTGCCCGCGCGAGGCGCTCGTCCATTTCGGGATCGGGCGCGGCGCCGGCCTCGGCTTCGAGGCGGGCCAATTCGGCCTGGGCGTCCTCCGGCGAACGGGTTCGCGCGGATCCGAAGAATACGATGGTGTCCTTCACGCGCAAGCGCCGAAAGCGGCTTTTCGGCTCGACGAATTCGCAGAGCACGCGGATGTTGCGCGCGTCGGGCGACGTCAGGAATTCCATGTTCTTGTAGGCTTTTTCGGGCTTGGACAACGTAAACTCCTTTGCAGGCGGTCGGGATAACGGGCCATTGGCGGCCAGGGCGCGCGAAAAGTTGCATCGCGGGCGTCCGGCGCCCCCTAATGTAGCGGTCCCGGCATGGTCAGCACAATACGGGAGCGGAGGACGCCTTGCAACCGCGCATGCAACACATCGGGGGTCGATGAAGTTCGAGAACCGCCAGGGACAGCGCATCTCCAACCGGTACGACCTCGGGCGCGTGCTGGGCTATGGGGGCATGGGGGCCGTTTACCTGGCGCACGACACGATCAAGCACCGAGACGTCGCACTCAAGATACTCCATGACAAGCACCGGGACCACGACTGGATTGTGGCGCGTTTTGCGCGCGAGGTGGAGGTGCTGCGCACGTTGTCGCACCCGAACGTGGTTGACCTTTACGACGCCGGGAAGGACGGGCGTCTCCTCTATTACACGATGGAGTACATCAAGGGGTATAACCTCCGGGAGTGGATGTTTCGGCACCGGCCCCTGGACTTCGGGTCGGCCGTGCACATCCTGTACCTCACGGCGCGCGGGCTGCAATATATCCACCAGCGGTACATTCACCGGGACATTGCCCCGGAGAACATCATGCTGAAGAAGGACGGGACGATAAAGATTATCGATTTTGGCCTGGCCCGGAAGAACCAGTGCGACGAGGGGCTGACGATTATCGGCACGAGCCTGGGGCGCACGGACTATAACGCGCCGGAGCAGGACCGGAACGCGGCGCTGGCGGATTACCGCGCGGATATCTACCCCCTGGGGGTGCTGCTCTATGAAATGCTGAAGGGCGAGCTGCCGCCTCGGGGTGCTTCGCCCCGCGAACTGGCGAAGAAGATGCCGAAGGGTTGCGGCGACTTTCTCGAGCGCACGCTGGCGGAGGACGCCTACGACCGCTACCCCGACGCACGCGCCGCAGGGGCCGCGCTCCTGGAAATCTACAAGCGACATTCGCGCGGTGGAACCGGGGAGACCCGGCTGACGACGGGGCGGGCGAAACAGGTCACGATCGGGCAGCGATTGCGGGATTGGCTGGCGCGGCTTGCCTTCTGGCGGCGGGGGCGCTGACGAGGACGGGGATCAGCGCTGGAGCGCGTGGAAATGGTGCGCCGCGCTCTCGCCAAGCCCCTGCAGGTGGTACCCCCCTTCCAGCAGCGACACGATCTTGCCGTCCGCCACGGGCCTCACAAGACGCGTCATTTCCCCAAACGTTTCGGATTCGAGCCGCTGGTTCGCCAGGGGATCCAGCCGGTGCGCGTCAAAGCCGCAGGAGATGATCAGGACGTCCGGCTGGAACCGGGCGAATTCCGGGAGGACCTCCTTTTCGATCGCCTCAATCCAGTCTTCCGGTCCCGAACCCGCCTGCATGGTGATGTTGAGGTTGGTGTCGTTCTTTCCGCGTTCCGTGGGGTGGCCGGTGCCGGGGTACAGGGGGTACTCGTGGATGCTGGCGTAGTAAATGGAGTCGTCGTTGTAGGTGATGTGCTGGGTGCCGTTCCCGTGGTGCACGTCCCAGTCGAATATCGCCACTTTGTTGACGCCCGCCTCGGCGCGGAGCCAGCGCGCGGCGATTGCGGCATTGTTGAACAGGCAGAAGCCCATCGCGCGGTTGCGCTCGGCGTGGTGTCCGGGCGGGCGCATCGCGACGAAGGCGTTGTCCGCCTCGCCCGCGAGCACCGCGCGGGCGGCCTCGATGGCGCCGCCGGCGGCGAGGAGGGCGGCGTCCCACGAGCCCGGGCCCATGACGGTGTCGGGGTCGTGGAAGTCTTCACCGCTGGCGCAGTGGCGCTGCACGAGGCCGATGTGTTCGTGCGAATGGCAGCGGGAGAGGTCGTCCAGCGTGGCGGGGACTTTTTTGAGGAGCAGGTCGGGTTTGAGTTGGGCGGCCTCCATGGCATGCAGGATGGCCTGCATGCGGGCCGGCGACTCCACGTGTCCCGGGCCGGTATCGTGTTTCTTCGCCTCGTCACATTGAAAAAAAGCGGTCTTTGCCATTATCTGCGCGTTCTTTCCGGTATACGCCGGCGCGCGAAGAGACGCGCCGGAAAATTGGCCCTGTTTCAGCCCCCCGAAGGGTGTATCGTAGCAATAAACGGGGTCGAGATGCGCGGCGGTGGGCGTTTTGGGGAAGTGTGTTCCGCGGGAGCGGAACGGTGGGCATTCCCATGGGGGACCGTGGGAACGAGTACTTGGTGGTGGACCGTGGGAACGAGGGGTTGGAGGGGACCGTGGGATGGCGATGAAGACGTGCTGCGCCGCGTTTTTTAGTCGTTCAGGGCCTGTCGGAACTGATCGAGGGGGGTGCGGGGCGGGGCTTCGAGGATTCGTTCCGCATCGGCCGCGCGGAGATGCTGGATCGTGGCATCGCGGTAGCCGAGGGCGGCCCAGTGCAGGGCGGACATTCCGCTGTCGTTGAAGCGACCGGGATCGGCGCCGCGTGCGAGCAACCGATCGATAAGGGCGTTGTTGCCTAGAAATGCCGCGAAATCGAGCGGGCGCACGGCGGCGCGGTCGGGCACGGCGCGCGCGAAGCGATCGCGCATGCGGTGGCGTCCGATGGTCTTTCCGAAGATGTCGGTGTAGTGAAAGGTGGGGTTTTCGCGGCGGTATTCGACCCAGTGGCCGGGCTGGTTCGGATCGGCGCCGTGATCGAGCAGCAGTTCGAGCAGGGCGGCGTCGTTGCGCCAGATGGCGTAGAAGAGGGGCGACATCGCATTGATATCGCCGGCGTTTGGATCGGCGCCGTTCGACAACAGCCAGCGCGCGCGATCGGCGTCGCCCTGGTGCGCCGCGCGGTGGAGGGCCGTGCCCTGGCGCACGGCGGAGCGCCAGTTCATGTGGGCGTTGATATCCGCCCCGTGCGCGAGCAGGAATTCGGCGAGTTCGCGGGTGTGCGCCCAGTGGAACGGGGTCGCCCGCGAGCCGTCGCGCACGTCCACGTCCGCGCCTCGCGCGAGCAATACCTTGGCCACCGCCGCGTTGTCCGCCAGGTGCAAGGGGGCGACGTGGCCCGGTGTGCTGGCGTCTGGCTCGGCTCCGGCATCGAGCAGGGCATCGAGCGCCGCCGCGTTGCCGAAGAGGGCGGCGAGATGGAGCGGGGCCATGCTCATCGGGCCCGGCGCGCCGATATCCGCGCCGCTGGCGAGCAAGGCCTGTATTGTTTTCGCGTCGCCCGAACCGAGGGCGGCCCAATGTATCGGGGCCGCGCCCTCTTCGGTGGCTGCGCGGGGATCGGCGCCCTTCGCGATGAGGTGATCCACGAGCGCGGCATCGCCGTGCAACGCGGCATAGTGGAGGGGCGTGGCGCCGGACGCATCGCGCCAGTGCAGCGGCGGGCGCGCGCCGAGCAGGCGCTCGCGCGCGGCCTCCGAATCGTGGGCGAGCGCACTGAAGAGGCGATCATCGCGCCCGAGCCACGCGGTGGCGGCCAGCGCGGCCAGCGCGGCAAGCGCGGCAAGCGCGGCAAGCGCGGCAAGCGCGGCGCCAATTAGGACGCTGCGCCGGGCGGTTGCGCGGGTGAGCCATGTGCGCCAGGGCAGCGGACGGACGACATCGGGAATCGGGGGATAGTCCGCGAGGCACTGCCCGTACCAATGGGGCTTGTGGAGCGCGCCCGCGGCAACGACCACGGCGCGGTCCCAGCAGAGCGCGGCGATAGCGCAGGGCAACAGGAAGGCGGCGGCCTGTACGTAGCGCGGGAGCGGCGGCTCGACGAGAATGACCAGCAGGAGCTTGAGGCCCCAGAACAGGAACGCGACGAAGAACACGACGGTTGCCGCGCGCGCGAATTGTGGCCGCGAGCCTTCTCCGAAGGCGCGGCGCTCCAGCGGCCAGGCGGCGAGCGAAAGCGCGGCCAACAGCGCGATACCCGCGAGTGAGGCGTGAGGACCCCAGCGGTAGCGCGCGTCGCCCAGGCCGCCGAGCAGCAGCTCGACCGTCCCGCGGGCGCCCTCGATGGCCGCCGCGACCAGCCACGCGCCGTAGAGGTCCGGGCGCGCGCGAAATACGTTCAGGCTGAGGCGGCTCATGGCGCGGTCCACCGCGATATTCTCCTGTGCGGCGCCGGCGAGGGGAAACTGCGCCTGCATGCTGCGGGCAATGCGGTTGACGTTGTTCGCGTACTGCTCGCTTGTCGCGCGCCAGTCGGTCGCCACCCCGCGCTCCGTCACATAGCGCGGCGTGGGCCAGGCCTCGCGCGCGCGGTACAGCACGCGGGCCAGGGGGCGGTCGGCCACGGGGATGGCCGCGATGGTCCGGGGCGACAGCATCTCCACCGAGATGCCGATGGTGTTCTGTCCGCCGAAGGAGACCAGCCCGAAATGCCCCACCAGGATGAGGCGCAGGAGGCTGAAGAGCAACAGGGGCAACGCGCAGGCGACGGCGGTCGCGGCGGCGTGACGCAGCCATTTGGCGGGATCGAGCGCGCCCCAGCGCCGCGTGTAGAGGAAGAACCACGAGACGGGAAGGAAGCCGACGAGGAACAGGAAGGCGGGCCGCGTCTGGTAGGCGAGAAAGACAGTGAGCGCGAGTCCGATATAGGCCGCGGCGCGTCGGGTCCCGGCGGCCCACAGCAGGAACCCGATGCCCGCGATTGCCAGGGCCTTCGCGGGCGTCTCGGGCATTACCACCTCCACGGGGACGACGTAAAACAAGGGTGAGACGGCCGCCAGGGCCGCGAGCCCGGACAGGCCGTAGGCCCGCAGCCCGCACCACAACACCAGGACGCAGGGAATCAGCAGCATCATGTGGAAGGTGGGGTACGATTCCAGCCCCCAGCCGTAGTGCGCCATCCAGGCGTGAAAGAGCGGGTAGCCCAGGGTGCGGGTGGAGCTCAGGGCCGCATTGAGGGAGTCGAGCGGGACATTGAAGTAGGCGTCCCCCAACCCCGGCAGAACGGGCGGAATGTGGAGGGCCTGACGGAAGACATACGCCGCCTGCGCGAAGAACAGGGATAGCGCCACATAATCGCCTCGTTTCATGTGGGGGTTCCCGGTGGGGGTTGGGCACGCGCGAACGCGCCGGAGTGTTTCGTGTGGCGGTAGGGCAGTATAGCGCCAGTGGACGGAAGGCGGCAAACAGGGCGGGGAACTGGAGCGGTAGCGGCCAGACGCTACTCGGGTTCCGGCAGCTTACCCGCCCGCTTCGCCAGTTTCTTTTCCTCCGACTTTACACGGCGCTCGAGCTTTTTGATGTCTTCCTCGGGCGGAAGTTCTTCGGGCTTGATGCCACGCTCCCCCAGCATGCCCCGCACGCTCTGATTATTCTGAACGTGCTCGCGCGTGATGTCGGGTTCACCGCGGAGATCGGCCTGGCGCACGTTGTGGTTGGTCATCTCCGTTGCGAGGTTTTTCGCAGCGATCGTGAGCGCCGGCAGAAAGTCCGCCAGGGGGCGCGATTCTATGACGCCATAGCGTTTCTTCATCGCCAGCGTCGTGTTACCGCCGAACAAGGCCTCGTCGCCTTTGGATCGAATCCGGCCGAATCCGGCATCATCAACACCCCGCTCGTAAATGTTCCGGGAGAGTTCCTTCTCCGATTCACGAAGCCGGTCGCGCGCCTCCAGCCGGGCCTGGAGGCGCATCCGGCCCTCGATCACCTCCTGCTTTCGCGTCTGCACCGCAAAGTAACTCTGGGCGAAGGCGATGGGCTCCTTCCGCGGGTCGCCGTTCTGCGCGATGAGATAACAGGCGTAGCGGGTCAGCATAAAGTCCTCAACTTCGCGCTGGCCACCCTTTCCAATTTGGATCATTTTCCTGACGCCAAGAAAATGGTCTGAAACCGCGTAACCCGCTGTCTCACAGGACGCTATGGCCCGGCGGATCGCCAACGAGAAGTTCTCCCATTTGGTGTACCCGAGCGGTTCCTGCAACTCCCGAGCGAACCAGAATTCGACCTCCTCACCCGGAACATCGTGCGCGATGGTGTCGAACTGCTGCTGCATGCGTTGTATGGCGTTTGAGTCCATGTGTGTGGCCTCCGAAGATTGTGATTGATGAGTTTTGCGCGGCTGGCAGCACTGAATATAACATCAGTTTTCTGGTTTGTAAACCCTCGCTTTCCTGAAACATGGATGCTGGGTTGATACATTAATCTCAATTCTCTTAGACTCTGTATTACTGCATCAGCGGCAACAGGGCTCGCAACGCAATCAATGACCTTAAGGGAAAATCGTATGGACGGCTCACCCGCAGTTCTCATAATTCTGCTATCTGTAACTACGGTGGGATTACTCGCCTTCGCGATCCATCACCGGGCGGAGCACGTCAGAATCCGAAACAGGTACAAGAATCTAATCGACGTGGATGCGCACCTTGCAAGCACGCAGGACAAGATCGCAGCGCTCCGAGAGAAGTATGGGAAAATGCGGCGCACCTACGATTTGCTGTCTCAGGAGGTCTCGCTGCTTGAAGAGAACCTCGAAGACATCTCTTTTGGCCTGTACAAGCCACACTACGATTTCGACACCTCCGAGAAGTACAAAGTACAACTGGACCAAGTTCGCGCGGAACAAAAAAGGGCTATCCGGGAAAAAGTTGCGGCGACGTGTTCGAAGGAATGGCGTGTCGGAGACAGCCTGGCGGATGGCCGGAAGATGGTAAACCGGATGACCAAATTGATGCTCCGCGCGTTCAATGGAGAGTGTGACTCTGCAGTCGCAAAGGTACGTTGGAATAATGTGGACCAGATGCTCACTCGGGTCGAAAAGGCGGCGGAAGCCATCAACACGTTGGGGGAATCGACGGCGATTACGATCTCGCCCCACTATGTGAACTTGAAGCTCCAAGAGATTCGCCTCACTCACGAGCATGAAGAAAAGCGGCAAGCGGAGAAAGAAGAGCAACGGCAAATCAAAGAGCAGATGCGGGAAGAGAAGAAAGTTCAACAGGAGCTGGAACGGGCGCGCGAAAAGGCCGAAAAGGAAGAAGCGGAGTACCAGAAAGCGCTAGACCGCGCGCGGAAGGAAATGGAATCTATGGTCGGGGAGGATCTGGAGCGAATGCGCGCTGAAATCGCCAAACTCGAGAGGCAATTGGATTCCGCGCACGAGATCAAAGAACGGGCTATTTCACAGGCGCAACTCACCCGCTCGGGGCACGTCTACGTCATTTCCAACATTGGCTCTTTCGGCGACACTGTCTTTAAGATTGGCATGACGCGGCGATTGGATCCTCTGGAGCGCGTCAATGAACTTGGCGATGCCTCCGTCCCATTCAAATTTGATGTGCATGCCATCATCTATTCGCAAGACGCGCCTAAACTCGAGAAAGGGCTTCACAAGCATTTTGAGGGCCGCCGGATAAACCTGGTGAACACACGACGCGAGTTCTTTCGCGCCCGAATTGACGAGATCGAAAAAGTCGTTCGTGCCCTTGGCGGCGATATCGAATTCACAAAGCTCGCTGAGGCGCGTGAGTACCGCGAGTCACTTGCCATTCGAAAAGCGAATAAGGAGGCTCGGGAGACCGAAGAGCAACTTCCCGAGAAGACACCAGCGTTTCCGGCGACGATTTAACTGAATTGCCCGGATTCCTTCGCCACCCCGTTATGGGTGTACGGGATTCGACTGGGCGGCCGGGGCGACCATGGGGCAACCCGCTTTCGCAGGTGCGTCTGCGAACTGTCTCTTATGCCGCCCCGCTGGGGCTCTACCGTTGGGACCAGGAAACCCAGGGCTACGTTATGTCGCCACTTCGTGCCTATGCGCCATCACCTCTTCTTGGCGGCGCCGCGAGGTGATGGGTGGTCTTTGCCGCGCCATTCGTGGCGAGGATTCTCCCTGGCGGCGGGCGGGGTATGGGTTATCTGCGCGGCGCGGGCCGGCAGGGATGCCGGCGCTCCATCGCGCGCGTCCTGATTGATCCGGGACTCCGCCCGGATTCGGGGTGGCGCCCATTGGTTTTGTCGCGGTTGGCGCGGGGTGGTTTGGGGCGGAGTATAGGTGGACTGGCGCGCGTTGTCGCGGAATGTCCGTGATCCTTTGCGCCTTCGGCGCTGAACACAGCCGGGACGGCTGTGCCACTTTCTTTCTGAGGTGGCTTTGGTTGGGTCGGAGGAACTTTTGGAGGTAGGCTTACTTTGTCGCGGACGTGTCCGCGATCCTTTGCGCCTTTCGGCGCTGAACACAGCCGGGACGGCTGTGCCACTTTCTTTTTGAGGTGGCTTTGGTTGGGTCGGAGGAATTTTCTGGAGGTGGGCTTACTTTGTCGCGGACAGGAATGTCCGCGATCCTTGCGCCTTCGGCGTTTGGACAGCCGGGACGGCTATTCCGCCTGCGGCGGACTTTCAGCCTACTTTGGCGCCTTCGGCGCGGTGCGGACGGGCCGCCCACCACGGCGCGTCTTCGACCCTCGCTCCCATTGGTCAGCGTTTTTATTGTGTCGTTGGGTGATGTGGATGGGGGCGCCGCGCTTTCGCCGTGTACCCTCCCGGCCCTTCGTGTATGGCGCCCGAGGAAGGGGCCCGCGAGGATCAATTCGGGGCGACGATCCCTTACGCCAGCATCTCGCGGCGACGATCCCCTACGCCAGCATCTTGCGGCGTCGGTCGTTTATGCCAGCACCTCGTTCACTACATTGCCGAACACGTCGGTGAGGCGGAAGGCGCGGCCCTGGAAGTCGTAGGTGAGGCGTTCGTGGTCGATGCCGAGTAGGTGGAGGAGGGTGGCGTGGAAGTCGTGGACGTGGACGCCGTTTTCGGCGATGTTGTAGCCGAGTTCGTCGGTGGCTCCCCAGGTCATGCCGGGTTTGACGCCGCCGCCGGCCATCCACATGGTGAAGCAGCGGGGGTGGTGATCGCGGCCGTAGTCGGTGGCGGTGAGCTGGCCCTGGGAGTAGTTGGTGCGGCCGAATTCGCCGCCCCAGATGACGAGGGTGTCTTCGAGCATGCCGCGCTGCTTGAGATCGGTGATGAGCGCGGCGGAGCCCTGGTCGGTCTTTTGCGTCATGTCTTTCATGCCGCCGGGGATGTTGCCGTGGTGGTCCCAGCCCTGGTGGTAGAGCTGGATAAACCGCACGCCCCGCTCCGCCAGCCGCCGCGCGAGCAGGCAGTTGGCGGCGTAGCTGCCGGGTTTATGCACGTCCTCGCCGTAGAGGTCGAGCACGTGTTTGGGCTCGTCGCCGAGGTCGGTTACTTCCGGAATGGACTGCTGCATGCGGAAGGCCATCTCATACTGCGCGATCCGCGCCTCCAGCGCCGGGTCGCTGTGTTGCTGTAGCTTGTGGTGGTGCAATTCGTTGACGGCGTCGAGGAGCTTGCGGCGGCTTTCACGGCTGACGCCCTCGGGGTTGTCGAGGTAGAGCACGGCGTCCTTGCCGGAACGGAATCGTACGCCCTGGTGTGCCGCCGGGAGGAAGCCGCTGCCCCAGAGGCGCGCATAGAGGGGCTGGCCGCCCTGGTCCTTCGTAATCAGCACGACAAAGGCGGGGAGGTTCTCGTTTTCCGAGCCGAGGCCGTAGCTGAGCCAGGCGCCGATGCTGGGGCGGCCGGAGAGCTGGGAGCCGGTCTGGAGGAAGGTGATGGCCGGGTCGTGGTTGATGGCTTCGGTGTGGAGGGATTTGATGAAGCACAGATCATCGACGACTTTCGCGGTGTGCGGCAGGAGTTCGCTGACCCATGCGCCGCTCTGGCCGTGCTGCGCAAACTTGAAGATGGAACCCGCCATGGGCAGGGAAGCCTGGTTGGCGGACATCCCGGTGAGGCGCTGGCCGCCGCGGACGGAATCGGGCAGTTCCTCGCCGTTTCGCGCGACGAGGGCGGGCTTGTAGTCGAAGGTTTCGAGTTGCGAGGGCCCGCCGCTCTGGAAGAGGTAGATGACGCGTTTGGCCTTGGGCGCGAAATGCGGCGCAGCGAGCGCGGAGGGCCGCTTCACGGCGGCGGCCGCGCCGTCCTGGTGGAGCAGGTGGCCGAGGGCCATGGCGCCGAGGCCCATGCCGAATTTGCCGAGGGCTTCGCGGCGCGTCATTCCCACGAGCGGGTGGGGGCCGGTGCATTGTGGGCAGGGCGTCTTCATTGTTTTACCTGAAACTCCTCGTGGTTCATGATCGCCTGGGCCACGGCGGTGGCGGCCGCCAGGCGGGCCGGATCCGCGCCTTCGGGGGCGGGCTTCTCGCCGGTGCTGATGTAGGCTCTTGCGCCGTCCGGTTCCGCCGCGAAAAGGGCTTCCTGCTCCGCGAAGGCGCGCGTGAGGATCTCCAGCTCCACGGAATCGGGGACGCGGCTGGTGAGGCGCCGGAACATCGCGCGGATCGCCTCTTCCGTATTCGCGCCGGCGAGGACGTCCGCCGCCAGCACGCGCGCAGCCTCGATATACTGCGGGTCATTCAAGAGCACCAATGCCTGCATGGGCGTCACCGTGGTCTCGCGCCGCATGACGCAGACCTCCCGGTTCGTCGCGTTGAAGGCCAGGAGCGAGGGCGGCGGCATGGTGCGTTTGATGAAGGTGTACATGCTGCGGCGGTACAGGCCGTCGCCGGTGTCCGGGGTGTAGGAGGCGCTGCTCACCTCGCGCCAGAGCCCATCGGGCTGGTAGGGCTTCGCGCTCGGCCCGCCGGCCTTCGCCACCAGCAGCCCGGAACTCGCCAGGGCGTGATCGCGGATCTGCTCGGCGGAAAGCCGGTGCCGGGGGCCCCGCGCGAGGAGCGTGTTTTCCGGATCCCGGTCCCGCAGTGTTTCATCGGCGCGGGAATCCTGCCGGTAGGCGGCGGACATGACGATCCGCTTGAGCATCGCGCGCGTGTCCCAGCCGGATTCGCGGTATTCGACGGCCAGGTAGTCCAGCAGCTCCGGGTGGCTCGGGAGGGCTCCCTGGACGCCAAAGTCCTCCTGGGTCTTTACGAGGCCCTGCCCGAAGCATTGCGTCCACAGGCGGTTCACGGCGACGCGCGCGGCCAGGGGGTTGTCCGGATCGAAGAGCCAACCGGCCAGGCCCAATCGGTTGCGCGGGAGATCGCCGTCCATCGGCAGGATGGCTTCCGGGGTCGCGGGGCGCACCTCCTCCCCGCGGAGGTGGTATTCGCCGCGCTCCAGGAAATAGGCCGGGCGGACCTCCGCCATCTCCTCCATGATCATGATTTCCTGGACGCCCGCGATGAATTCCTGCTCGGCCTGGCGCGCCTGCTGGAGCGTGGCGAGGGCTTCCCGGTAGGGCGTGTCGATGGCGTGCAGGTAGTATTCCCGAAGCGCGGCGTCCGGGGCGTCCGCCCCAGCGCGGTGATCGGCCTCCGCCACGATGTTTGAGCGCCCGGCCACGTGGGCGACTTCCAGGGGCGTCAGGCGGCGGTTGAAGGCCTGGAACGCGTCGATCTGCCCGCCCTTGAAGCCATTGTCGCGGAATCGTTTCGCGAGCTGGAGCGGCGGCTTGACCGTCTCGCCCTCGTAGAGCAGCGTTTCCTTGAGGTTGTCGCGCACCACGTCCAGCGCGATCGGTTCACCGTTGATGTAGATGGCAACGCCCGCCGCGCGCGAGCTGCCGTCGTAGGTGATGGCGCAATGGGTCCAAACCTGTTCCGGCAGCGGCTCAAGCGCCTGGACCTGGATGGCGTTACCGGGCCAGAAGTGGCAGAGGCTGAAGGTGGGCTTTCCGTCCAGCAGCATGAACTCGTAGCCGCGGTTCGCCGCGTCCTCCGCCGCCATGCTCCGGTGGAACACCACGTAGCGGGGGGCGTGCCGGGGTGTCTTCAGCCACAGCGAGAATGAGAGGGGCTGGTGGCGATCGAAGGCCGCCGCGATATCCTCCAGGTCCACGCCGTTGTCGCCGTTGAAGCGGAGCGCCTGGCCTTCCGGTCCGGCGACGGGCTCCGGCCCCAGGGAGAGGGTCGCCTGGGTCTCCGCGTTCGCGGCGTTCGGCGTCTTGCCCTCGGCGATGGCATCCAGCGGGAGATCAATCACCGGCGCGGGCGCGGGCGCGTCGCGATTTGGGTCGGCCCGCCAGGCCGCCAGGCGATCCTCCGCCGCGACGGCGGCGGGTTCCAGCGCCGCCTCCCGCTCCTCGATAGCGGCGAGCAGGGCGTCGTGGCGCTCTTTTTCGCCGTCCGCGTACACATGCATGCTCGGGGAGGGGATGACGTTCGTGAAGTGGGAATACATACCCGATTCGTCAATATTGCTGAAGAAGGCGGAGAGTTCGTAGTAGTTCCGCTGCGAGATCGGGTCGTACTTGTGATCGTGGCACTTCGCGCAATTCATTGTCATGCCGAGAAAGGCTGTCGCGAAGGTCTCCATGCGATCCGACACGTAGGCCACCCGGAACTCCTCCAGCACGCTGCCGCCCTCGTTCGTCTGCCGGTGCAGGCGGTTGAAGGCCGTCGCCAGGCGCTGGTCCTGGGTCGGATTCGGGAGCAGGTCGCCCGCAATCTGCCACCGCGCGAAGGCATCGAAGGGCATGTTGTCGGCGTAGGCCCGGATTACCCAGTCGCGCCAGGGCCAGACCGAGGTTTCCTTGTCGTTCTGGTAGCCGTAGGTGTCCGCGTAGCGGGCGACATCCATCCAACGGGCGGCCATGTGCTCCGCATACGCCGGGCGGTTCAGATAGCTATCGACCATGCGTTCGTAGGCGTCCGGCGCGGTGTCCGCGAGAAAGGCGTCGATTTCTTCCAGTGTGGGCGGGAGCCCGGTCAGGTCCAGGGCTACGCGCCGGATCAGCGTCTCCTTCGGGGCTTCCGGCGCGGGCGAAAGGCCCTCCTCGGCGAGCCGCGCGCGGATAAAGGCGTCGATTGCCGTCGGCGCGCCCGGAGCCTGGGGCATGTCGGGAGGTGACGGGGTCTGGAAGGCCCAGTGCGGCTCGTAGGCGGCGCCTTCGGCGATCCAGCGGCGGAGCGTGTCCTTCTGCGCGTCCGTCAGCCCCAGTTTCGACTCGGGCGGCGGCATGAGGTCGTTCGCGTCGTCCGCAAAGATGCGGGCGACCAGCGCGCTGGCATCCGGGTCGCCGGGGACAATGGCGCGCTCGGCCAGCGCGGCATCGCGATCGTCGAGGCGGAGGCCCGCCTTCCGCGCGGCGGAGTCCGGCCCGTGGCAGTTGAAGCAGTTGCGCGAGAGAATGGGGCGGATGTCGCGGTTGTATTCGAGCGGATCGGCGCTTGTGGGCGGCGCGCCTCCTCCCCAGATTGCGGCCATGGCGAGAAGGCATCGAAAGATCGGGATCCGCCGGAAACGGTTATGCGGCATAACGGGAACTTCCATGAATAGGCCGGTGCACTGCGCCCGGTTCGACCACCTCATAGTCTACCGCGCGCGGGCGGGAATGACAAACTTACCGGACATGGAAATTGGGTGCGATGCGGGCCTGCTTTGCCGCGCACGGGAACGTCCGCGCCTAGCGCGCCGTTGGCGCGGTGGACAGCCGGGACGGCTATCCTACATTTGCGCCGCCGGCGCGATGCGGGCGGGCCGCCCGCGCTCCCATTGGTCTGCGCTTCGTGATCGCGACGCGCGGCGGGTTTACATGGTACTATTGCGGCTATTCCCAAATGGGCGCGGTTCCGATGCGAGGGCGGGGTTTGCCCGCCGCGAGTCGCTGGTTGGGGCCAACCCGACCGCGCCCGCCGAAACGACATGGAGGAATCCCGCATGCCCGATCCGCTTACCGATACCTCGCGCCTTTGCGTGCACACGATGACGACGAAGCCGCTGGACCTGAAGTCCGCGATTCCGGCCTATGAAGAGGCGGGTGTGGCGGGGATCACGGTCTGGCGCGATCATATTGAGCCGTACGGCGCGAAGGAAGCGGGCAAAATGCTGCGCGACTCCGGCCTGAAGGTGGTGAGCCTGTGCCGGGGCGGTTTTTTCCCGGCGACGGCGGGGATGGCGCGGGAGCAGGCGCGGACGGATAACCGGAAGATCATCGATGAAGCGGCGGAGATCGGCGCGCCGGTGCTGGTGCTGGTGTGCGGTGCGGTTCCGGAGCTGGATTTGCAGACCCAGCGGCAACAGATCGCGGAGGCGATCCACTCGCTCATCCCGCACGCGAAGGCGGCGGGGGTCCGGTTGGCGATCGAGCCGCTGCACCCGATGTACGCGGCGGACCGATCGGCGATCAACACGATGGACCAGGCGAACAACATCATCCTGGCGCTGGACAGCGAGCAGGTGGGCATCGCGATCGACGTGTACCACGTGTGGTGGGATCACTTCCTGAAGGCGGAAATCGAGCGCGCGACGGGGACGATATTCGCGTTTCACGTTTGCGACTGGCGCGTGCCGACGCGGGACCTGCTGACGGATCGCGCGATGATGGGCGATGGGTGCATCCGCATTAACGATATCCGGGGCTGGGTGGAGAAGGCGGGCTTCCGCGGCTTCATCGAGGTGGAGATCTTTTCGGAGGATCTATGGGCGATGGACCAGCAGCGGCTGCTCAAGCGGATCAAGAACGCCTACCTCAAGCACGTGTAGCCGCGCGAATCGGCGGCGCTCACAGGATGCTGCTGATGAGGAGGCTCAGAAACGCGATCAGTTCGGTGACGAAGTTCAGGACGAAGAAGAAGGTGTCCCGGACGAGGAGGTACACGGCGACCAGCAGGCTCATACGCAACTCCGGCCGCATCGCGCGGCCTTTTTTGTGGAAGGTAGCGGCATCTCGGAACGGCATGCTACGATGCAGGGCCTGTTCCGGCGCAGAGTATAGCAAAAACACGATCAGGAGTCCCCTCCATGAGTCAGGCGAAGTTTGAGACCCTGAAGGCCCGGCTGGGCGAAATCAGCGATATCAACAGCGCGATCTCGCTGCTGCACTGGGACCAGGAGGTCTACATGCCGCCAAAGGCGGCGTCGGGGCGTGGGCAGCAGCTGGCGACGCTTTCGGGGCTGGCGCACCGGCTCTTTACGAACCCGGAAATCGGCGGGCTGATTCTGGACCTGCAGAACGATGGCGACCTCGAAGCGGACGACGCCAAGCTGCTGTCGGAAGCGGCGCACGACTACAACCACGCGATGAAGCTGCCGGAGGCGTTTGTCCAGAAGTTTGCAATCGCGCGGGCGGAGGCCTTCGAGGCGTGGACGAAGGCGCGGAAGGAATCGGATTTCGCGCAGTTTCAGCCGCATCTCCAACGCATCCTCGATATGATGCTGGAGAAGGCGGAATACCTGGGCTACAAGGGGTCGCCGTACAACGCGCTGCTGGACGAGTATGAGCGCGGAATGACGGCGGAGTACCTGAAGACGCTATTCGGGGACCTGGCCCCGCGCCAGCAGGACTTTGTGCAGCGGCTGGTGAACGCGCCGGGCCAGCCGGACCTGTCGTGGCTGAAGCAGGAGTGGGATCCGGCGGCGCAGTGGGACTTCGGCATCGGAATCCTGAAGGAAATGGGCTACGACTTCGAGGCGGGCCGCCAGGATAAGTCGGTGCACCCGTTCAGCATCAACTTCGACACGACGGACGTACGTATCACGACGCGGATCGATCCGAAGGATCTGTTTTCGGGGCTGATGGGTTCGATCCACGAGGGCGGCCATGCGCTCTACGAACAGGGCTTCCTGGAGAAGGACCGCCGGACGGTGCTGGGGCAGGCGATTTCGCTCGGGATCCACGAATCGCAGTCGTTGCTTTGGGAAAACATCATCGGGCGGAGCCTGGCCTTCTGGCGGCGTCACACAGCCGCGCTGATGGAGGCGTATCCGGGGCAGCTCGACGGGCGCACGCCTGCGGAGATCTACCGCGCGGTGAACCACGTTACGCCGAGCTTTATCCGGGTCGAAGCGGATGAGTGCACGTATAATCTGCATGTGATAGTGCGATTTGAAATCGAGCTGGCGCTGGTAGAGGGGGATTTGAAGGTGGCGGATGTGCCGGAAGCCTGGAACGCGAAGATGAAGCAGTACCTGGGGCTGGATGTGCCCAATGACGCGCTCGGGTGCCTTCAGGACATCCACTGGTCGCACGGGAGCATCGGGTATTTCCCGACGTATGCACTGGGGAATCTCTATAGCGCGCAGATATTCGAAGCGGCGGAGCGGGCGCTGCCGGACCTGTGGGCGCAGGTGGAGGCGGGCGATTTCGCGCCGCTGCTCGGCTGGCTGCGAAAAAACATCCACGAGGTTGGGCGGCGGAAAACGGCGGTGGAGCTGATCACCGACGTGACGGGGCAGCCGCCGAGCGCGGATCCGTTCATGCGCTACCTGGAGAAGAAGTATTTGCCGCTGTACGGGCTGGCGTAGGGATAGGAATGCTTGAATTAGGGCGCATTTTTTGACCACGAATAAACACCAATACACACGAATGCATTGGGAGCGGCTGCGGCCCGTGATCCGGAGTTTTGACCACGGATTACACTGATGACACAGCGCAGCCGCTGGCCGCAACCGAGGGAATGATCACCACGAAGGGCACAGCGCAGCCGCTGGCCGCAACCGAATAGATTTGAACCGCGAATGAACACGAATGAACGCGAATTGTATGGTGGTTCAAGGCGCCAGTGATGAATGTAGTGGACTCGGGTTTCCCGCTCTTCCGGCCCGAAGGGCCAATGCAGCTTCGAGCCCTGGGCAACGCCCAGGGGAAGCGTGGTGTAGTTTTTATTCGCCCTGAAAGGGCAGCGCAGTTCAGCGTAGGAGCATGAACTGCGCCGCCCTTTCAGGGCTTACAGGAAACCTATTCCGTTAACCCCGGGCGTTGCCCGCGGCTCGAAGCTGCCGTGCCCCTTCGGGGCGTTTTCTCAAAACACCGCCGATAAAAGGGGGCGAATTTCGAACCCGTGTTGCAGACAAGTAACCTGTTTTGTATGAATGGATTGCCGCGTGACTTTCGAATAAACTTGCCAAGAAAACAAGAAGTTGACGGATAGTAGTACGGATAGAGAATACTTTCGGTTTTTGCGGCGTGTGGGTGGCTGCATCCTATTTCCGGGGCATCGTGTAGCCGGGTATACACGTTGGCGGGGGACGTGGTAGAGTGTTTCCGGGAGCGCGTTGCACGCGCATGAAAGAAGCGGAAGCCAATGGACGATTTGATGGAACCGCTGATGCGGTATGACTGGGGTGGGGAGCGTGCGAGCCTTTACGCCATCGATGGCGCTGTTCGGGAGGCGCATGGCGATCCGGAACGGCTTCTGGCGATAGAGCGGGCCTTGATTGGGGTGCTGCAATCGGACGCGCCCGTGCCGGCGAAGGAATACGTCTGCCGCCAGCTCGCGCTGATCGGTTCGGCGGCGAGCGTTCCTGTCCTGGCCGGGATGCTGGCCGACGCGGCGTTGCTGGACCGCGCCCTGTATGCGCTCCAAGCCATCCCGGACGGCGCGGCGGGGTCCGCGTTGCGGGAAGCGTTGCCGGCCGCGACGGGGGCGGCCCGGATTGGGATTGTGAACGCGCTGGGCGAACGCCGGGACCCGGGGTGCAAACCGGCGTTGGAAGCGGTGGCGGATGATGGGGATCTGGTCTTGCGGGCGGCGATACAGTCGGCGCGGCGTAAGATTGGGGCTGTATGAATCGGGGTCGGGAATGGGGCGGCACCTTCGCGGCTTATTTGGACAGCCGGGACGGCTATCCTACCTTGCAACGATCTTGACTATGGCTTATTTGGACAGCCGGGACGGCTATCCTACCTTGCAACGATCTTGACTATGGCTTGTTTGGACAGCCGGGACGGCTATCCTACCTTGCAACGAGTTTATTTTGGACAGCCGGGACGGCTATCGTGCTTTGTCCTGGCTATTGACTGGGTAATGCGATGAAGAAATCTTCCGATGCGCGCGTTTCTTGCGCAACACCGATCAGCCGACGGCGCTTTCTTGGCCAGTCGGCGGCGGCGGCGGGCGCCTTTGCGGTCCCGACGATCATCCCTTCTTCCGCGCTGGGCGGGGACGGGGCGGTGGCTCCGAGCGAACGCGTTGTGCTGGGCCAGATCGGGCGGGGGATGATGGGCCGGGGGCACCTGGCGCATTTCTCGCAGAACAAGCTGGTTCAGCTGGTGGCGCTGGCGGAGGTGGACCGGGTTCGGCTTCTGGAGGGCCAGGCGGAGGTGGAGAGCCACTATGCGGAAGCCCGGGCCAGCGGCAGCTACCACGGCTGCGCGATCTACAACGACTACCGGGAATTGCTGGCGCGGGACGACATCGACGCGGTCTCCATTGCGACGCCGGACCACTGGCACGCGCCCATATCCATCCACGCCGCCGAGGCGGGTAAGGATGTCTACTGCGAGAAGCCCAATTCCATCTGCATTGGCGAGGGCCGCCAGCTTGTTGAGGCGATCCGCCGGAATGGGCGGGTATTCCAGAATGGGAGCCAGTACCGGACCATTCCGCGGATCCGGCGGGCCTGCGAATTCATCCGTAACGGCGGCCTGGGCCCGGTTAAATCGGCCTTTACGCTGTGGAACGGGATCGGCGGCGCGGGCAAGACAGATCAGATTCAGCCCTACTGCGGAATCATTCGCGGCCGCACGACTGGATCGTCCAGTATCCCGCTGGATTTTGCGCTGCCCGGCTCCCCGGTTCCCGACGGGCTTGACTGGGATCTATGGGTCGGCCCGGCGCCGTGGCGCCCGTACAACCCGGCCTACCACAGCAACCCGATGCCGGGCGTTGTGCCTTGGGCGTTCTGCGAGGATTTCGGCGTGGGCGCGTCGACGTGGTATCACTCCCACGCGGCGGACGTGATGCAGTATGCGCTTGGCTTCGAGGAGAGCGGCCCGGTGGAGATCGTGCACCCGGACGACGGCGAGTTCCCCACGATGACGTACCGGTACGAGAACGGCGTCACGCTGCACCTGGTGGAGGGCTGGGGCCAGCTCCAGGAATTGTACGGCGCGCTCCCGGAAGGCGCGCAGGTCAGCGGGAGCTTCGGCGGTGTGGCCGTTGGCGAGCGCGGCTGGCTGTCGGCGCTGTACGGCGAGGGCGGCATCGCGGGCGGTCCCGAGGCGCTGATGGCGGAATTTGACGACCCGAAGAACGACCCGCCTCCCGGCAGCCGCGACCACCACACCAACTGGCTGGAGTGCGTCAAGACCCGGGGCAAACCGTCCTCGCACGAGGAAATCGGGCACCGGGGCGCTTCGCTCGGGCACCTGACGATCATCGCGTGCAAACTGGGGCGGTCGCTGAAATGGGATCCGGCGCGGGAGGTTTTCCCCGAAGACGAACAGGCGAACCGGCTGATCAACCGCGCCAAACGGGCGCCCTGGTTTATTTGAGCTAAACAGAAGGGCGCTTCACCCACAAGCGCCGGCGCTGTGCATTGCCAGGGCGCCGGGACGCGCGAAACGGCGATTCCCGCCCAGGGAGGCTTTATCGATGAACGGCCATACGCGGATCGCTCCCCTTCCGCCGGTGAAGGATCGGCGCACCCGGCTTATCGCGCTGGGTGTGGTTCAGTTGTGCTTTGGCGCGCTTTGCGCCCTTTTTGCCGTCCTGATCATTTTCAGCATGTTCGCAATGCGCGCCTTGGGACAAGAAACGGCGGCGGGAATGAACCCGCAAATGACGCTCATGGGCATGGCGTTCTACTGCGCCATCGCGGCCTGGTTCATCACCATGGGCGTGGGCTCGATCCTGGCGCGCCGGTGGGCGCGCGCCCTCATTCTGACCAGCGCCTGGATTTGGCTAGTCTGCGGCTTATCGGGCACGGTATTCCTGGGAATGATGATGGGGGACATGTTCGACATGATGGCCGCGAATGGACAGACCCCGCCGGGCTTCGCGCAGGCCATGAAGATCTCCATGATCGTCTTCTCCGCGGTGTTCTACGTGGCCTTTCCCGGCGCCCTTGTACTTTTCTATCGTGGCGCGGACGTGAGGGCGACCTGCGAGTACCGCAATCCCGCGCCGAGCTGGACCGATGCGTGCCCGATGCCGGTTCTCGCCCATGTCCTGCTCTTTGTCACGCTGTCTGTGTCCATGCTCCTGATGGGCGCCTACAACTGGGCGCTTCCCTTTTTCGGCGTGATACTGAGCGGACCCGGGGGCGCCGCGGCGGCGATCACCGTTGCCGGGTTGAGCGCCGGGCTGGCCTGGGGCGCCTACAAACTGAAGCCCGCCGCCTTATGGGGCTCCGCCGCCCTGGTCCTCGCGTGGGGCGGCTCCGCGTTCGTCACCTTCATACGCGCGGACCTGATGGAATTCTACGAGAAGGCGGGCGTGCCCCCGCAGCAACTGGACATGATGCGGCCGCTCCTGGAGACGGGCGGATTCCAGAAGCCCATGTTGATTGGAATTCCGCTGTGGGTAGTCGCCCTGCTGGCGCTATTGATCTACACGAAACGCTACTACGGCGGCGCGGACGCGCCCGATCCCGATCCCGCCTGAATCGGAACGCCGCCAGCCCGACTACCCAACAGCGCCATCGTTACACGCGAGCACCGTGCCCCACCACGCCCCCGGATGCTATGCTGTTCCCACGGGGACTTTCCGCCGCCGTTCTGGCATTCCGGTCCCGCGTTAACATGCTCGGGAGCGCCTGCGCCCGTACTGGCGCCGGGCCCCCTTCCCGCAAACCGATGGATCTTCGCCATGAAACGTATCCTCGCCGCTCTCCTTCTGCTCTGTGTTCCCGCATTCGCTGAGCCGCTCGTCTATCTGGATATGGAGCCGGTGCTCGCGCGCTACGGAGACGACACGATCCTGCAATACGATACCCTGAAGCTGGTGGCTTCGCTGCAGGGCCTCGTCAATCGTGATGCGCCGCGCCTGGCGATCCGCCTGCTTCGCGGGACCGGGCAAACGGGCCCCGTGAATGTGGACGACTACTGGCTGGAGATTCTCCAGCAAGGCTGGCTGAAGGATCGGGAGATTCTTCGTATCGACAGCCTGGATGCGCTCTTCGCCCGCTTCCCGGAAGCCTTGACGGGGGCGGTGCTCTGGGATCCGAAGGTTCCCGCCACCTCGAATGTGGCGTCGACCATCTGCGGCGTGGAGGGATGGCTGCCGGTTCGCGCGGGCGGCGCGCTCTATGATCAAGCCGTCGCCGCGGGGCCGATGCTTCCGGTGAAGCTGTCGCTCGTGGACCGCTTCGATGGCGGTGAGTCGGGCAGTGCGAAGTGCGACGCCTACCTCTGGGCAAAGCGAGCGTATCTGGATGCGGGCCGCTGCAACGACCGCCTGCTGGCCTATTGTGTGGACGCCTTCTCTCAGAAACCGACGGAGCCCGGCTTTCAGTATCCGGACTTGGACAACGCCGTGCTCGCGAATCAGGACTACTATGTGGCGAAGCAGGCCTTCTTCTTTGATCTGAGCCCCTGGGCCGACGAGACGCCAAACGACGACCCCAACCAGCCACCCGGTACGGACCGGGCCACCTTCACGGCCATTCTGAAATCCCTCGCAGAGCAGAATGGCGGCGACGCCATGGCGACGGTATCGGGGTTCACGCCGTGGAACCAGAAGTACACGGACCATGGCAACGCAGGCGGGAAGCACGGCGGCGTGCACACGGAATGGGAGCACGTGGCGCTGGTTTCCGCGTACAACGCGATCCTGGACGCGGACGCGTTGGGCATGTCCGGCCTGGCGAACGCTTCGGCCTACCGGCACTATCCGCTGCGCGAGCGCTACACCCAGACGCCGCCGCCCCCCCGCGCGCTGGAGGCGAAAACCTACGTGCTCGTGTACATGGGTGATTACGATTCCTCCGCGTGGCTCTCCCGCAATATCCCCAAGGTTTGGGACGATCCCGCGCGCGGCACGCTCCCCATGGCCTGGGCCTTCAATCCCAACCTGTCGGATCGCATACCACACATCTTCAACCACGTCTTCTCAACCAGGACGGATCAGGACTGGTTCATCGGCGGCGACTCCGGCGCGGGCTACCTGAACCCGAACCTCCTCACGGGGGACCGGCTCGGCTCCGGCCTGCCGGATGCGCTCGATCTGTGGGTGCGCCACAACCAGCACTACTACACCCGCTTCGACTATTCGATCACCGGCTTCGTGATCAACGGCTTCCACGGCGACATGCCCCTGGCGGTCCAGCGGGCCTACGCGAAGTTCTCGCCCCGCGGCGTGGGCATGCAGCTCGGATTCGCCCAGCCTGTGGTCGATGGCGCGCCCTTCCTGCGCCATGCCCGGGACCTCTACCCCAACCTTCGCAATCTCGATGGCGCTGTTTTCGAAATCATGGCGTCAGCGGACGGCGCGGAGCCCCAGTTTCTCATTTTTCGGATGATTTTGCAGAAGCCCTCCACTGTCGCCGCCCTGATCCAGCGCCTGAAGGAAACCCGCGGCGAACGGAATTGGGACTTCTGCGACCCCTATACCTTCTTCGACCTCTACAAGCAACATATCAGCCCGCCGCCATAAGCGCGTGGCGGCGTCCCGTTCGCCCTGCGAGGCTTCTCCCCCCGTTCCGCCCGCTTCGGTCGCTCCCGTATCTCCGCGCCGGCCCTGGCCGAATACAGGATTGCCGGGCTCGAGCCGGAAGGGGTCGGACGCCATCTGGGCGGTCTTTGATCAGGCGGTGGCCCCGCCTCCGGCGTTCACCTTCTCATCCACCGCCGCGCCCTTCGGGTCCGGGTGGAAGAGCGAGTAGACGGCGGGGATCAGCACCAGGGTGATGAGCGTGGAGCCCGCGAGGCCGCCGATGACCGCGCGGGCGAGGGGGGCCTGCGCGTCGGCGCCCTCTCCGATGCCGAGGGCCAGCGGCATGAGGCCGAGCATGGTGGTGAGGGTGGTCATGAGAATGGGCCGGAGGCGGCGGCGCCCGGCCTCGGCGACGGCGTCGCGGGTGTTCATGCCGTCTTCCGTCCGGAGGCGACCGGCCTGATCGACGAGCAGGATGGCGTTGTTCACGACGATTCCGCCGAGCATGATGCACCCGATATAGGACTGCACATTGAGGGTGGTGTCCGTGAGGTAGAGGGTGAGCAGGACGCCGATGGCGGCCATGGGCACGGAACACATTACCACGAGCGGGTCGCGGAGGGACTCATACTGGCAGGCCAGCACCATGTACACGAGCATCAGGGCGAGTATCATGGAGATAAGCAGTTCCCGGAATGACTCCTGCTGCTCCTCGTAGTTTCCGGCGACGGTAAGGTCGTAACCGGCGGGACGGGCGATCAGGTCCAGCGCGCGATCCACGTCGCGCGCGACCGAGCCGAGATCGCGATCGACGACGTTGGCGGACACGGTGGCGATACGCTGCTGGTCCTTTCGCTGGATCACCTGCGGCCCCCGGCCCTCGGCGGCGGCCACGAGATTGCGCAGGGCCACGCGTTCGCCCGCGGAGGAAGTCAGCGTCAGGTCCAGCACCTCCTCGATTGTGAGCCGCTCGGCGTCACGAAACTGAACGAGTATTCGGTGGGAATTGCCCGCGTCGCGGAATTCACCGGCCTGCGTTCCCGCGAAGGCCGTTTCGATGGCCTGGGCGACGTCGCTGACGCTGAATCCCAGGTCGGCGGCCTTGTCCCGGTCGACGGTCAGCTCCTGCTGTGGAATGCCCTCGTCGATGCTGGAATTGATGTCGAGGACGCCGGGCACCTCCGCCATTTCCTCCATCGCTCGCCGCGAGAGCAAATCGAGGGTATCGAGATCGAAGCCTCGGATCTCGACGGTAATGCCCTCTTCGCCGCCGAGAATCCGGTTGAGTAGGAACTGGCCCTGTGGGGCCAGGACGCGCAGCTCGGTACCCGGGATCCGGCCGCTCAGCCGCTGGCGGAGGTCGTTGGCAATTTCGGTGTTGGAGCGCTGGCGGTCCCTGGCGGGCACGAGGGTCATCCAGAGCGACAGATTTCCACCCGCGCTTGCGCTGGCCGACGTGGAAATGGCCTCGGGAACGGCTGGATACACGATCGACTCGATCCGCAGCGCCTGCTCGTTCACGATATCGAGGCGCGTGCCAACCTCCAGCTCGCCGTGAATTCGGACCTGCCCCTCGTCGCTCGGGGGGAGGAACTCGGTGCCGAGGAGGGGAATCAGGAAAAGCGACATGCCGAGGAGGGCGGCGGCGGCGGCGATGGCCAGGGCGCGATTGCGCAAGACGCTTCCGAGCAGGTCCCGGTAGGCGCTGTCCAGCTTGCGCAGGGCCCGTTCGGAGGCATCGGAGACTCTTCCGATGAGGCTGAACTGGGCCTTGTGTTTCTTGTGCAGCTCTTCGGGCGACTCCACGAGCTTGGAGGCGAGCATGGGCACGAGGCTGAGCGACACCAGCAGCGAACAGACCAGGGAGAAGACGATTACGTAGGCGAGTTCCTGGAAGAGTATCCCGGAGACGCCCTGCACGAAAATCATGGGCAGGAAAATGACCAGGGTGGTGATGGTGCTGGCGACGATGGCGGTGGCGACCTCGCCGGCCCCGCGGACCGCCGCGGCGCGTTTGTCTTCGTGGAGCTCGTCGCGCCGGCGGAAGATGTTTTCCAGGACGACGATCGAATTATCCACCATCATGCCGACGCCCAGGGCGAGGCCGCCGAGCGTCATCAGATTCAGCGTGAACCCGCCGAAGTAAACCAGGGCGAAGGTGGCAATGACGGAAATGGGGATGGCGAGGGATATGACCACGGTGCTGCGGAAATTGCGCAGGAAAAAGAGGAGCACGAAAACGGCCAGTCCGCCGCCGTAGAGGACGGATTGCGCGACGTTGTTAATAGAGCGCTCGATGAAGTTGCCCTGGTTGCTAACGGCGATCACCTCGATCTGTGGGAAGTCGCGGTTGACCGCCTCCACTTCCCTGAGGATGGCGCTGGACACTTCGACGGTATTCGCGCCCGACTGCTTCCGGATGCCGACGCGGACGCCGCGCTTGCCGTTGATGCGCTCGATGGACGACTCCTTCTCGTGGGTATCGAGCACCTCGGCGATCTGGCCTATCGTGACCGGGGCGCCCCCGCGCATGGCCACGACGGTCTCCCGGATCTGGTCAACGCTGGCGTATTGCGCGGGCGCGCGCAGGGTGACTTCGTAGCGGCCCTGCTCGATCTTGCCGGCGGGCAGGTCGAGGTTGGCGTTGCGCACGGCGGCCAGCACCTGGTTCAGCGGCACGTCGAGGGCATTAATCCTCGCGGGGTCCAGCGCGATCCGGATCTCGCGAACCCACCCGCCCCAGAGGTCCACCTGCGCGACGCCGGGAATGCGGCCGAAGCGGTAGCGCAACTGGTCCTCGATCAGCGTGGTGAGTTCGACGGGGTCGAGATCGCCGAGGACGCCGAGGATAACGACCGGAAAATTTGTGATATCGAATTTGCGGACGCGGGGGCGGGTAATATCGTCGGGAAGCTCGTTGATCTCGTCTTCGATGCGGCCCTGCATATCGAGCGAGGCGGTGTCGATATTCGTGCCCCAGGCGAAGGTAACGTCGATGGAGCTGGAGCCTTCGCTGGAGGAGGAGGAGATTTCCTCGACACCGGGCGTGGTGGCGATGATTTCTTCGAGGATTTGCGTGACCCGCTGCTCCATGACTTCCGGGCTTGCGCCGGCGTAGGACGTGCGGACGGAAACGGTGGGCATTTCAACAGCGGGCAGCAGATCGATCTGCACGCGGCTGAGCGAGACCGCGCCCAGCAACACCACGATCATGGTCACCATCGTGGTGAGGATCGGGCGGCCTACGCTGAACCTGGGCAGATTCATACGGCGGCGCTCCCCGCCTCGTCTTCGTCCGCCGGTATGATAATCGCGGAGCCGTCGTCCAGGAGTTGCTGGCCGAGGGTTACGACGCGCCCCTGGAGGCCTTCGCCGGCGACCTGGACGCGGTCGCCCTCCCGGAGGCCCACGGTGACGGGACGCCACACGACGGACGGGCCTTCCTCTTCGACGATAAACACGCCATCGACATCGGCGCGGGAGGTGAGGGCTGCTTCGGGCACGATGGTGGCGTCGGTTTCGCGGGCCAGCTCGATGGTGACTCGAATGAACAGGCCCGGTTTGAGCCGCGCGTCCGGGTTTTCGACCAGTAGTTCGACGCGGGCCTGCCGCGATTCCTGGCGGAAAATGGGCGAGATCCGGGCCACGCGGGCCGCGAACTGTTCACCGGGAAACGCGTCGGTCTGGAGTGTGGCTTCCTGATTCACCGCTATCCGGGCGTAGTCACGCTCAGTCACGAAGATAGTGCCGGTAATTGGAGAGAGCTCCACGATGGAGAGGAGCGGCGCGTTCGCCGATACTGTATCGCCCGCGTCAATAAAGCGCTCCGCAACGACACGGCGATCGCTGCCGCCGCTCCACTCCGCGGTGACGATGGTGTAGTCCAGGCGGATACGGGCGGCTTCGAGGGAAGCCTCGGCGCGCTGCAATTGGGCGCGCGCCACCTCCAGCCGGGCCTGGGCGGCGAGTTGCGCGGTCTTTGCGGCGTCAAGTTGTGATTCGGAGGCCACCCCGCGTGTCCGGAGCGTCTCGACGCGGCCCAGTTCGCGATTTGCGATTTCGAGGGTGCTCTGCGCCTCGGCGAGGGTAGCTTTTGCGACGGCCAGGTCGGCCCGGGATTGCGAGACGGCTTGTACGTATTCCTGGTCGTCCAGTTCGACCACGGTTTGGCCGCGATCGACGGGATCGGCCAGATCGGCGGCGATACGTTTCACCCTGCCGCTGATTTTCGGGGCCACGATGAAGGCGGAGGTCGCTTCGAGGGTTCCACTGAAGGTCCTCCGGAATACGATGGGCCCGCGCGCGATGGGGGCGACTTCTACCGGTGCAGGCGGGGCCTCGCGCCCGGCATCGGTGATTTCCGTTGCGCGCCAGTAACCATTGTAAAGTATCCAGCCGATCCCGGCACTGGTTGCGAAGAAGGCGGCAACGACAATGAATTTCTTCACGGGAATTCTCCGCTGGCGGCGGAGCAAGTCCGGCGCATGCAGCCCGTTGCTTGGGGCGCTGCGTAATTTGATCGAAACACGGTACTACTCCGGGGAATTGAGCCGAATTGATGGCTATGGCGTAAACCCGCCGCCCTGCCAGTGTATACGGAACGCCCCTGTCTTTGTCCAGCGGACGCGCTTCGACTTTACAGGAGACCGCCACGCCCCGTAGACTGGACTACCTCTTTGTGCATCCACGGGTATGGGGATTTCAAGTCATGTCATCTTTTCGCCAAGGTTGCGTTATTGCCCTCATCGTCTCGGGCGCCATGACCACGCCGGCGCATTCAGAGGCCGTGTGGCCGGACGACCAATGGGCACAGCGTGACCCCGCGGACGCCGGACTCGACCCCGCCGTGCTGCAGGACGTTGCCACCTACCTGGGCGGACGGGGCTGCGTGGTTCGCGCGGGCTACCTGGTCTATGCGTGGGGGGATGTCGCGAAACGGGGCGATGTAGCTTCCGCTGTAAAGCCCTGGTTCAGCACCCTGTTGTTTCTCGCGGTGGAATCCGGCCGCCTGGAAAGCCTCGACACGCCGATGGCCAGCTTCGAGCCCCGGCTGACTGAAATCAATCCCGACCTGGACCACAAAGATCGGGGAATCACGTTTCGTCACGCCGCCAATCAAACCTCGTGTTATGGCGTGCGTGAAAAACCCGGCGCCGCCTTCGACTACAACGACTGGCAGATGGCCCTCTTCTCCAGCACCCTCATCGAAAAGATCTACGGCGCGACCTGGGACACCGCCGATCGTGTGGTATTGGGTCCGCTGTTGGCGGATATCCTGGAATGTGAAGACGCCCCCACCTTAATCGCCTTCGGACCCGAGGGGCGACGCGGTCGTCTCGGCATATCGCCCCGGGATTTCGCGCGCTTCGGATTACTCTACCTTCGGGGCGGGGCATGGCGTGGCCAGCCGGTGCTCACGCCCGAACATGCGCGGATGGCGGTTTCGAGCCCACTGCCGCCCGATTTGCCGCGGACGTCCGGGGAGTTGGCCGAGATGATCCCCGGCCAGACGAGCCTGGGCTCGGAGCGCATTCCCGACAACCAGACCGATCATTTCGGCAGCTACAGTTGGCTCTGGTGGGTCAATGGCGTCGACCGCGATGGAAAGCGGATGTGGCCGGATGCGCCCTTGGATGTGTTCTGTGCGCTGGGCCACAAGAATGGCCAACGGGGCATCGCGGTGATTCCCAGCCTCGATCTGGTGCTTTCGTGGAACGACACGACCCTGGGTGATCGTCCGGAGCAACCGCACCCCCTGAATGCCGTATTCCGGATGCTGGGAAGGGCGGCGCAATAGTCCGGTGAATGGGGCGCAAACGCGCACCGTTGCGCAATTGCTTTACACGACGTTCTCTGGGGCCGTACACTGGGGCAATATTTTAACTCCAATCCCCCCGGGAGGCCGGAATGCCCATCACGCCACAACGTTTCATTTGTGTCGCTCTTGTCATTGCGTCAGTGCCCCTGGCGAGCCTATGTGCGGATGCTCAGGATCGCGATCGCCCCAACATCGTCTATGTGTTCTCCGACGAGCATCGCTACCAGTCGATGGGGCACACCGAAATGCCGGAGGTGAAAACGCCGGTCATGGACCGGATGGCCGCAGAGGGTTTTTCCTTCACGCAGTGTGTCAGCAACTATCCGGTATGCTCGCCGTACCGCGCGATCGCCATGTCGGGCCGCTGGCCGTATCAGACCGGGGTGATCGACAATGGGCTGCCCCTTTCTCCGGCGGAAATGACGGTCGGGAAGGCCTTTCAGGCGGCGGGCTACCGCACGGGGTACATTGGCAAGTGGCATCTGGGGGGTACGCGCGCGGAGCCGTTCGGCTTCGATCGTTCGTTGATCTGGGAGGGCATCAATACCCACTACGATAAGGGGGTGTACTTTCCGGCGGCGGGGGAACCCGTCCAGCCGAAGGGCTACAACGCCACGCTGATGACGGATCAGGCCATTGACTTCATCCGCGAGAACCGGGAGCGGCCCTTTTTTCTGATGCTCTCGATCAATCCGCCGCATGCGGACTTCACGGACGCGCCGCCGGAGAAGCGGGCGCTTTACCCCGAGGGTTCGCTGCCGTTCCGGCCGAATTTCGCGCCCTCCGACGCCGAGGCGGGGTCGATATTCGCGAGCAACGGATCCCCCTTCTACGAGGGGTATCACGCGCACATCAGCGCGGTCGACGACGAGCTGGGCCGGTTGCTGGACACGCTGGAGTCGGAGGGCATCGCGGAGGACACCATTGTCATTTATACGTCCGATCACGGCAGCATGCACGGATCGCATGCGGTGGGCAGCAAGCGCCAGCCTTACGAGGAATCGCTTCGTATCCCGATGATAGTTTACGGGCCGGGGCGCATTCCCGGGGGCGCCGCCAGCCCGGCGCTGATTGGCGCGATCGACATGGCTCCGACCCTGTGCGGGCTTGCGGGGATCGAGCCGCCCGCCGCGTTCGTGGGCGGGGATTACAGCGGCGTACTTCGGGGCGAGGCGCCGCCGGCGCGGGATGCGCAGTTCATCATGCACATTGCGAAGGAGAATGCCTCGCACGGCAACAACCACCCGGCGCCGATTTTCCGCGGCGTACGCACGGCGCGCTACACCTACGCGGTTGGACCGGAGGGGCCGTTCTGCCTTTTCGACAACCAGCTCGACCCCTACCAGATGAACAATCTGATCGCGGACCGGGAGTACGCCGCGCTTCGGGAGGAACTCGAGGGGCGGCTGCGCGGCTGGCTTCGGGAGGCGGAGGACCCGTTCACGCCGCCCGCGGTTCCGTAGGATCGCGCTCCGGCGTGGTTAGTAGTCCGCCGCCGCGGCGTTTTCGAAGTCGAAGCGGATCATGCGATCGAACAGCGGCGTTATGCGGACCGTTTCCTCCCGATCAAAATAGCGCGCTTCCGGATTGATTGTCTTGATCGTGAGCAGGCCGAAGTCCGCGAGCGGCTCCGCAACGCGTATACGGGCCACGAAATCCCGGTCGGAGAAGTACTCGTGTTCCTCGAATTCCTCTTCCACGGCCGGGAGAAATATCTTTTGGGCGAATTCTTCCATGCCGACTTCCTCGGCGGCAATCTGGCGGACGGCGAAGAGGATAAACGGATAGGTGGCCTGTACGCCGGCGTACTCGGGCGCCCGGTCCAGGTAGGCGATGTTGATTGAGCGGACGAAGGCGGTGAACAGGTGGGCCTGCAAGGCGCCCGCGCGGGCCGGATCCAGGAATTGGCGGCCGAGCTTTGTCAGCTGGAACTTCCCCTTGTAGAGCCGGATCAGCTTCGCGGCTTCCAGCAAAACGCGGACAAAATGAATGGGCCAGATATCGGTTTCATTGCGGTTTTTCGGGTTGCAAACCGTGAGCGATTCCGCGATGCGCTCACCGCGCATTTCGCGCGTCATGCGCTCCACCATCGACCGGTTGAGGTTTTTGCGGGCGGTCGCTTTGGCGCCGCCCTCCTCGTCCAGCGCGCGCATGAGGGCCATCGCATTGTGGTAGTAGTGGCTCTCCGCCAGTTCTTCCAGGGGCAAGTTGTCCCGGAGCTGGATGATTGCGCCCGGCTCGTTCCATCCGTTTCCGACGAGGTGGTACGCCGCTTCGGTGGAGAGCCCGTGGTAGGCGTCCAACGGCGCGGCGTTGTGCTTGTAGATGATATCCTCCACCGCCTCAAACGCGTCCTCCAGGCTCTCGAATTCCCCTGTATGCAGGCGCTCGTAGATTTCGCGACAGATCTCGTCCGGCATATCGGGCGGAAACAGCGAGCGGTCGAACTCGCCCGACATATCGGGGATCTCGAGCGGCGCCACGCGGCTGATCAGGTGTGATATTGCGAACGCGGTATCCGAGTCGGGGGCGCTGTCTATGGCGCTGTACAGCGACTGCGCCAGGGCCAGCTGCTCCTGCTCCGAGAGGCGGACCTCCAGTTCAGCGTCTCCCTGGATGGCGAATCGCAGGCGCGCCGCCACGCCTTTCGGGAGCTCGGCGTAGTTCAGGATGATGTCGCGTTCCTCGGGGGTGATCGTAATCGTAACGGTAGGCGAATTCATTGGGCCTCTTGTGTTGCGCCCGGCGCCGGGCATGATCTCTTGCGCGTGATTCCGGTATGGTAATCACTCAAGGGTTCACAATGCGAACCGCATCGTCTGGACGCCGGGCCGCCCCGGAAGGAATCGCCATGCGCCTCATCCACTTCTATATCGCCGCCGCCCTGTTTATCGGACCCGCCGCCGCCGAAACCGCGCGGGGCATTGTCTACCTGGACAACAACGGCAATGGGGTCCGGGACGCGGGCGAGGCGGGCCTCCCGGGCGTTTCCGTCTCGAACGGCCGGGACGTAACCGCGACGGGCGCGGACGGCCGATGGGAACTTCCCATCACGGCGCCCGGTTACGTTTTCGTGGTCAAACCATCTGGCTACCAGTTTCCCGTGGATGAGGCGCAGATTACCCGGCACTTCTACCTGCACCACCCGGCGGGATCGCCCGAGCTGGACGCCCCCGGCATACCGGCGAGCGGGCCGCTGCCGGAATCCATCGATTTCGCCCTGTACCCGCACCCCGAGGACGCGCCGTTCAATGCCCTGATCTTCGGCGATACCCAGGCCCGCGGCCTGCGCGAAGTAAACTTCATCACGCGCGACGTCGTGGAGGAGTGCATTGGAACGGACGCCGTCTTTGGCGTCTCCCTGGGGGATATTGTGGCGGACGATCCGGGCCTGTTCGCGGAAATCAGCCAGAGCATCGCGCAGATCGGGATTCCCTGGTACAACGTGATGGGCAATCACGACAACAACCGCAAGGCGCGCAACCACGAAGAGTCGGACGACACCTTCGAGCGACACTTTGGCCCGAGCACGTATGCCTTTGAATACGGGGAGGTGGCGTTTATCGCGCTCAACAATATCTACTTCCCACCGGGCGAAGGGCGCTACCTGCCCTCCTTCACGGACGCGCAACTGGAGTTCGTGGAGAATTATCTCGCCCGCGTGCCCCGGGAAAAGCTGGTGGTGTTGCTCATGCACGTGCCGATCGTCCGCTGCGGCAAGCGCGATGAGATGCTTGCGCTGATCGCGGACCGGCCCCACACGCTCAGCATCGCCGGCCACACGCACGTGCAGTTCCACCTTTTCCTGGACGAGTCGATGGGCTGGACGGGGCCGGCGCCGCACCACCATTTCGTGAGCGCGACCGTTTCCGGCAGCTGGTGGTGCGGGAGCTTTGACGAGCGCGGCATCCCCCACGCCACGATGAACGACGGCGCGCCAAACGGCTATTCGTATATCACCTTTGATGGCCCGAAGTACGCGATCAGGTTCAAGGCGGCCTCAAGACCGGCGGATTACCAGATGAATATTTATCTTTCAGACGATGTTCTGGAGAGTGCGCTGGCCGAGACCGAAGTGCTGGTGAACGTGTTCGCCGGATCCCAGCGGAACCGGGTGCAAATGCGCGCGGGGAGCGATGGCGAATGGATTCCATTGGAGTACACGATCGCGCCCGATCCCGAATGTCAGCGCATGCACGAGCAGAGCCCCTACCTCGACCTGGAGCACGAAGGCCGCAAGCTGGACACGGTCTTCGGCTGGAAAATGGACCCGCCAAGCCCTTCGCGGCACATGTGGAAGGGATCGCTGCCGGCTGGGCTCGCCCCGGGCACGCACACGCTCACGGTGCGCTCGACGGATATGTTCGGGCAGGTTGACGAAGCCCGGCGCGTCTTTCGCGTGCGGGACGCGGCGTCCATGCCGCGGGAATAGCCGGCGGCCTCACGCTCCGGGCGGCCCGCGGCGGCTGCGCGAGCGTGTCTCCGCGAGACTGCCGCGCCCGCGGTGCTCATCCTGCCGCCAGAGCCAGGGACCGACCACGGCGGCGAGCGTGGAGAGCGCGATTACGGCCAAGAGCTCGGCGCGCCTTGTCTCCGCGTCCGCCACTACCATGAAGTGGAACCCCACGATCAGAAACAGAGCCGTTACGATGAAGAAGCCCAGGCGGGCGGCGATGTCCGCCAGAAGATGCGCCCAGAAATCTCCGGGCCGTGCTTGCCGAGTTTTCTTCATGCCGCGCTCCTGTTGCCTGATCAAACCCATGTCGCTGAACCTGTATACAACCACCGCATCGGAGCTATTCACGCGGCGGGTACGTCCGGGAGCGAACTGCAAAACCAAATGGAAGCGCCCCCGCAAACGCTTGTTTCGCGGGGGCGCTGGCGTTAATAGAAAGCCGTGCCCGTATGGCGCGTTACTGCGACCGCTTGCGGCGAACGCGGGTTACCATTCCGGCCACGCCCATTCCGATCAAGGTAAGCATGGCGGGCGCCGGAAGGGGCACCACCGTCCCGACGGTAATGTTGCTGATGATGTAACCGTCTTGCCCGCTAACATAATTGCTCATCGTGTCGCCATAGACGAAGTTGAAACCGAATCCGCCCCGCGGCGCGCCGGTTCCGCCCCAGGCAACGCCGGGTTCGCCGATGGCCCATCCGCCAGCCGCCAGGTCATCGTAGCTGATGCGGAGCCGGCCACTGTCCGAATACGCTCCCGTAAGCCAACTCGTGTCGACTCCGGTCTCGTAAACGAAAAAATCGCCCATCGCTTCGAACGTTGCGGAGACGGTCGTTCCGTTGGCAACCCGATTGTTGGGCTCAGTGACAAAAGCGGACAGCGGAGCGTTCGATGGTTCGTTCGCGATTATCGCGTAGTTGGTCCCATCTCCGATCCAGATATTGATATACGGCATCCAGGGGCCAGCGGCGTTCTCCACCAGGAATGAAACGTCGACCAAGTCCCCGAAGGTCAACCCATCGAGATCCGAGGTGCCGTATCCCGCTTTGTCTCCGGCAACAGGCGTTACGAACTCCACCCGGCCCTCGCTCAATTCCGTGGCTACGCCGGTGCCTCGAATATTGAATGCGTCGAAATTCAACGAGGACGCATACGCAGTCCCGCTCATCAACAGGCCCGCACTCACAACACTACTAAGCAATTTCTTCTTCATCCCATTTCCTTTCGTTTATCTCTCGCACACTCAAACCCGACAGCTACCGATTGCCCGACGGCGTTCGGCCAACCGCATGTTATGGAAAAGCGGCGAAATGCGCCACTTCGAACCCTGAAATCGACCCCATTCGGAAATTAACGCGAAATTTGGAAGCGATACCGCCTGCCAGCCCAAGTCGCCGACGCCACCCGCTGTGCACTCCCAGTGAAGTCGTATTGACTCCCAATCTAGCACAGAACACCGTACAGTGCAACCATTTTCTACGCCGCGTTTTACAGTATTCATATTTGTACTACTTTACGATATTTTAACGGCAAGGAAATCGCGCCCGCGAAGAGGCCGGTGCTGCCGTTGGCGCGGTTCAGGCGAGCCGCCTGCGCTCCCATCGGATTCACGCTTTCGTTGCGGCGCCGGATCGCGGCGAAGAGGGAGCAACCCGCCTTCACTCCGCCTAACCCCTGGATTCGTGTCCATTCGTGGCTCACGCTTCCCGTTCTCTGGCCAAATGCCCCCCGCGCTCAGGTCACGGCGATGAATTCGTGCTGGATTTCGGCGCCTTTCAGTGTGAAGAGGCGGAAGCCTTTTTCGTCCGTGCCGTCGTCGTTTTTCGCGTTGGATCCGCCGGCGGCGGTGGAGGTGAATAGGATGCCGTTGTGCTCCTCGGCGCGGTTGCCGTGGTAATGGCCCGAGGCGCAGATGCGAAGGTTGTGCGCGGCGAAGAGGGCGAGGATATCATCGGCGTTGGCGGGGCGCCCGAATGGAATTCCGGGCTCGAGGGGGTGGTGGGTGAAGAGGGTGATCGGCTTCTTTTTGTCCATGTGGCTCAGTTGATTCTGGAGCCATTCCAGGCGGCTGGCGGGCGTTTCCGGGGTGCCGGAGGCGCCATCGCAGGTGTCCAGTCCGATAAAGGCCCAGCCCTCGAGGTTCTGGCGCCACTGGGACTTGCCAAAGGTCCGCGTGTAGAAGGCGTATGGATCTTCCGTGCCGCTGCCGAGGTCGTGTTCACCGGGCAGTGCGTAGACGGGCATCCGGAGCCGGTCGAGGGCCTGCCGTGCCAGGTTCATCTGGGAAAGCGCGCCGTTCTCGGTGAGGTCGCCGAGCACCACGACGAAATCGACGCCGGGTTCGTTGTTGATGCGGTTCACGGCGCGCCCGACGAGGCCGGTGCTGCGCGCGCCGGTCAGGTGGAGATCGCCGATCGCCGCGAACTTCGCGACGCCGTCGCCGCCAAATTCGAGTGCGGGCGCCAGCCGCCCGATCCGGCTCTGTTTCACCCGCGCGCAGCCCGAGAGCGCGGCCAGCGCCGAAATACCCATGAACGCCCTTCGTGATACGGCCATCTGAAGTTCTCCTTGTATCGCCCGCCCCGATCGGGGTATTGTTCGCCTGTCCGCGTCCGCCTGGGCGCGGGCGGCGTATTGTACCACCACAAAACGGAAATCGCCCATGCGCGTTGTGATAGCGCCCGACTCGTTCAAGGAATGCCTCAGCGCGCGGGGCGTGGCCGAGGCGTTGCGCCAGGGCTGGCTGGAGGGGATGCCCGGCGCGGAGATCGTCTGCCTGCCCATGGCCGATGGCGGGGAGGGCACGGTGGACGCGGTGATCGAGGCGGCGGGCGGCGAGCGCATGCTGGATCGGGTGACGGGCCCCCTGGGCGACCCGGCGGATGCCGGTTGGGGGCTCATTCAGGGCGGCCACGTGGCGGTGATGGAAATGGCGGCGGCCTCGGGGCTGGCGCTGCTCCCGGCGGACCGGCGGGATCCCTGCAAGACCTCCACCCGGGGCGTTGGCGAACTGATGGTTCGCGCGCTGGATTCGGGGGTCTCCGACATTATCATCGGGGTTGGCGGGAGCGCCACGAATGACGGGGGCGCGGGCCTGGCGCAGGCGCTCGGGTACCGGCTGCTGAACAAGCGCGGCGAGGAACTCGGGCCCGGGGGCGCGCGGCTGGTGCAACTTGACCGCATCGACGCCTCCGGACGCCACCCGCGGCTGGATGAGGTGAATATATACGTCGCGTGCGACGTGAACAATCCGCTGTGCGGTCCGGAAGGGGCGAGCGCGGTGTACGGCCCGCAGAAGGGCGCCTCTCCGGAAGATGTACTCATCCTCGATCATGCGCTGGAGCATTTCGCGCGGATTGTGGAGCGGGATCTGGGCGTCTCGATTGCGGAGGTTCCGGGGGCGGGGGCGGCGGGCGGCCTGGCGGGGGGGCTGATGGCCTTTGCCGGGGCGACGCTTGAGCGGGGGCTCGAACTTATCGGCACACTTTGCGGGCTGCCGCAGGCCATTGCGCGGGCAGATCTGGTGATTACGGGCGAGGGCAGCCTTGACGGCCAGAGCGCTTTCGGCAAGACGCCGGCCGGCATCGCGCAGCTCACGGCGCCCTACGGCGTGCCCGTTATCGCGGTGGGCGGCCAGGTCGCCGGTGGCGCGGAGGCCTTGTACGCGTGCGGGGTAACGGCGCTATTTCCGATCTGCCGCGGGCCGCAGACCCTGGCGGAGGCGCGCGCGAACGTGGAATCCAACCTGCGATTCACCGGACGCCAGATCGCGCGACTGTGGGGCGCGGCAACGCCGCCCGGGCCGTGAATCGCGTCCGCGATTTGCAACCCGAACCATCGAACTGGTACTTTCCGGGTCGCGCCTTCCGGATCCCTGCGCGCGTGGGGTATTGATATTGCCCGCCCGCTGCCCGCGGTCCGGAAGCGGCCCGCGGAGAGCGCCGCCTGTTGCGCCGGGCGGGATTCCGACCCGCATCAAGGAACCTTTTTCATGCGCCTCGTAGACCTCATCGGCCCGGAGTCCATTCTGCCGGCGCTCCGCGCCGCCCGCAAGGCGGACGTGATTCGGGAAATCGCGGGGCACATGGCGGGCGTGTTGGGGGGGCCTGGCGAAGCCGCGATCGCCGAAGCGCTGATCGCTCGGGAAGCGCTGGGCACAACGGCGATTGGGGAGGGCGTTGCGGTTCCGCACGCGAAACTTGGCTCGCTGAACACTATCGCGGCCTGCCTCGCGCGATCGCGCCGGGGTGTGGACTTTGGGGCGGCGGATAATCTGCCCGTTCATTTTTTCTTCGTTGTGCTTTCGCCCCAGGTATCGGCGGGCGAGCATCTCAAGCTCCTCGCGCGCTTCAGCCAGATCTTCAAGGATCCGGAATTCCGTGGGCGGCTCCTTCTGGAAGAGACGGCCGAGGCAATCTATCAACGCGTCGCCGAGCGGGACGGGCGCTGAATGTTCGCCCCGTGGCCGCTTCGGTCAGGGCCGCTTCCGGGCGGTTCCGAGAACCGGTGGCGAAACACGCGCATTGTGCTGCGCGATGCCGGGGCGCTGGTGGCGCTTACCGGGGCGCTCATGCTGCTGCCGCTGCTCGTCTCTCTCGTCAGTGGCGAATATTTCAGCGTGGCGAGCTTCGCGATCGCCGCCGCCGTGACGGCTTCGGCCGGCTCCTTGACGTATCGCGCCTGCCGCGACGCCCCGGAGCCCAGCCGCCGGCACGCGATGTTGATCGCCGCGACCGGGTGGCTCGCCTGCGCCTGTTTCGGGGCGTTGCCCTACTTGATTGCGGGGCATATCACGGCGGATGAGGCCGCGCGAGCGCTCTCGATCGATGGCGGATCCTCGCCGTCCAGTTTGATCCATTTTCGCAATCCCCTGCACGCCCTGTTCGAAAGTATGAGCGGTTTCACGACGACGGGTTTAAGTATGGCGGTGCACGAGCCAACGCTGGGCTACGGGTTGCTGTTCTACCGTTCGCTTACCCAGTGGGTTGGCGGCGCCGGTGTGATCGTGCTTTCCCTGGCGATCATCCCGCGGCCACAGATCAACGGCGTGCTGGAGCTCTACCAGTCGGAGACCGCGGGCATGAAGGTTCGGCCCGGCATACTGGGAACGGCGCGCGCGATCTGGAGCGTGTACCTGGGCCTGACCCTGCTGGCGGCCGCGTTCCTGGCGATCGCGACGTTCGTGTTCGTCCCCGACATGGGCCTGATCGAGGGCGTGTTTCACGCGGTGAATCACGCGATGACCGGGCTCGCGACCGGCGGTTTCAGCACGCTGGACGACAGTATAGCGGGATACCGCTCCTACGCCATGGAGATGGCGCATCTGGCTCCGATGCTGATCGGCGCGATCGCGCTCCCCCTGCACTACAAATTCCTCCGGGGGCGGCGCTGGGGCATCCTGTGGCGCGACCCGCAGTTCCGCCTGCTGTGCCTGATGTGTCTCGGCGGCGCGCCCCTGCTTTCCGCGCTGCTCCGTGGAAATCCGGGGGTCCCGGATCCGATCCGGGAGGGGATCTTTCAATTCGTCAGCGGGCTCACGGGGACGGGCTGGCAGACCTCGAACATCGCGGTCTGGAACAGCGGATCCCTCCTCGTAATGGCGTGGTGCGCGATGTTCGTGAGCGGTTCGGCGGGGTCCACGGTGGGCGGGGTCAAGCTAATTCGAGCGTACCTCGTCGGCCGCGCGGTCATCCGGCAGGTTCAGAGAATTTTCCTGCCGCAAGGCAGTGTTCTTCCATTCCGCGTTGGCGAGCGGAACCTTTCGGCGTCCGATGCGCATCGGGAAGTCGCCGACGCGGCATCGTTTTGTCTGCTCTACGCGGTGATTCTCATGGCGTCGGTGCTGGCCACGGCGCAGGTGCTGGGCGATCGGTTCAGTCTGGGCGCGATCATGTTCGAGTGTTCGTCGGCGCAGGGAACGGTGGGCCTGTCGTCGGGAATCACCGATCCGGGCATGCCGGCGCTGATCGAGGTACTTTTCATACTTCAGATGTGGGTGGGGCGTCTGGAGATCTTCCCCGTCCTGATACTACTCACGGCCCTGTGTTCTCGCCGGGCAAGAGGCTGAAGCCATGTACATCATCATCATCGGCGCGGGCGAAGTTGGCGGCTTCGTTGCGCGCGAGCTCGTTGCGGAGGGCCACGACGTCGTATTGATTGAATCCGACAGCGATCTGGCGCGGCGCCTGGACGCGACGATGAACGCCATTGTCGTTTGCGGGTCCGGGGTAAACCCGGCCGTACTCGAACAGGCGGGCATCTCGCAGGCCGACCTGCTGCTCGCCGTGACCGCCACCGATGAAGTGAACCTGATAGCATGCATGACCGCGCGGAAGCACGGCGGGCCCGGACTGCGCACGCTGGCGCGTGTCCGCTGGTCGTGGCGGGGGGAAGGCGAGCCCGCGCTAAGCGCTGCCGATCTGGGCCTCGACGCGCTCATCAGCCCGCGCCAGGAAATCGCCGCCGAGGCGGTCAGCGTGCTCCGGTTCGCCGGCAGCGGGGAAGTCTGGGAGCTGGCCGATGCCCAGGTCGCGCTGATCGCGATGTCCTTGTCGGAGGACTCACCGCTCGTACATGACAGCCTGGCGGGGGTGCGGCGCGACTTCGCGAAGGACTTCCTCGTGGTCGCAGTCCAGGGCAGGGAAGGGGTACGGATACCATCGGGCGACGATCATCTCGCGCCGGACGAACGGGCCTATGTGCTGACGCTTTCGAAGTACGCCACGGAGCTTGCGATCCTTTCGGGGCAGCCGTGGGCGCATGTTCACCGGATCATGATCGTGGGTTGCGGAAACACGGGACTTGCCGTGGCGCGCGCGCTCGAGGAACGGCACATGCATGTCACGGTCATTGAGGAGGACGTGGAACGCGCGGAACAGGTGGCGGGCCTGTTGCGCCGCTCGCTCGTGATTCAGGGCGACGGATCCAGCCCGGAATTCCTTCAGCGCCAGATTGAGGAGACCCGGAGCGACGCGGTGGTCGTTTTGCTCAAGAATCCCGAAGAGTCGCTTCTGATCGGAATCTTCGCGCGGTCCCTGGGCGCGAAGAAAGTGGTCGTTCGGTGCGATGAGGGGGGGTATGTGCCGCTGGCGCATAAACTGGGCGTGGATGCGGTGCTGAGCCCGAACCGGGCGATGATCGGGGCCATATTGCGGTATGTCCGCCGCGGTTCCGTGGAGTCGACGCTCCTCCTGGGGGATCGTGGCGCCGAGATCATCCAGTACAAGGTTCCGGCATCCGCGCCGGGCGGAATTCTGGAGAAACCGCTGAGTGACATCAAATTCCCCGAAGGCGCGCTCGTGGGGGCGGTGGTTCGCGGCGGAGCGGCGTTTATTGCCTCCGGGGATACGATCCTGCGGCCCGGGGACACCCTGTTTATAGCGTGCAACCGCGAGTCGATCCGCGGCGTGGAACGCCTTTTCTCCTGAGGCGCGTGGCGCGGGCCAGCGGCGCATTGCTACAGCATCTCTCCGCAGTGCATGCAGTATTTCGCTTCGAGCGCGTGGAATTCGCCGCCACAGGAGGGGCACGCGCGCACGCTGCGGTTTCGGGCCTGGCGTTCGGTGGCGCGGGCCAGCTCCACGCTTACGATGCCGGTGGGCACCGCGATAATGCCGTAGCCCAGTAGCATGATGGCCGTCGCGACCGCCTGCCCGAGCGGCGTAATGGGGGAGATATCGCCGTAGCCGACAGTCGTCAGGGTGACGATGGCCCAGTAAATGCTCTTGGGAATGCTGGTATAGCCGCTTGCCTCGCCCTCGATAACATACATGAGCGAGCCGGCGATCGTGGCCAGCGTGATGACCGCGAAGAGGAAGATGGCGATTTTCCGGCGGCTCTCGTGAAGCGCGACCATGAGGAGATCGGCCTCGCCGACGTATTGCATGATCTTGAGCACGCGAAAGACGCGCAGGACGCGTACGAGCCGAATCACCAGGAGGTAGTGGCTGCCGGGTACCAGCAGGCTGACGTAGGTGGGCAGAATGGCGAGGAGGTCCACGATACCGAAGAAGCTGCGGGCGTAGCGGGCCGGCTTTTCGATGCAGATCAGCCGCAGGATGTATTCGATCGTGAAGACGATCGTGAAGACCCACTCCGCAATGTGGAACTCATGCGCGAAAACGGCGTTGTAGGACTTCACGCTGTCGAGCATGACCGTAATGACACTGAGGACGATCAGCGCGATGAGCACGACATCAAACAACTTGCCGGATGCGGTGTCGGCCTCGAAGATGATCACGCGCAGCCGGTGCTGGAAGCGCCTGAAGGGCGATTGGATTTCGTTTTCGCTCATGGTCCACAATCCGGGCTCGTGTAAGACGCGTTGCGACGCCGTACGGGCTCCGCGCGAAGAATCTACACCATTCACCCCAAAGCTATTCGGCCCCGCGCCGTCACCAAACGGACTGCATTATGCAAAAGGCCCCGGCCCTCCGCAAATCCCTTCTCCGATGGTTTCGTGAAGAGGCCCGCGATCTGCCCTGGCGCAAGACCCGGGATCCGTATCACGTGTGGCTCTCGGAGGTCCTGTTGCAACAGACCCGGGTGGATCAGGGACTCCCGTACTACGAGCGCTTCCTGGCGGCCATGCCGGCGCTGGAGGATCTCGCGCGCGCGAGCGAAGACGAGGTGCTGAAGTTGTGGGAAGGGCTCGGGTACTACACCCGCGCGCGCAACCTGCACAAGGCCGCGCGGCAGGTGCTGGACCAGTATGGCGGGCGGCTTCCCGAGAAGGCCGAGCTGCTTCAATTGCTGCCGGGCGTCGGCAAGTACACGGCGGGGGCGATCGCCAGCATCGCGTTTGGCGAGCGGGCGCCCGTGGTGGATGGGAACGTGAAGCGCGTGCTGAGCCGGGTGTTCAATATTGCCCAGCCGATTGACGACGCGGCGGTCGACCGGAAATTGTGGGGGCTGGCGGAGGCGCTTGTTCCGGAGTCGGACCCGGGCGACTTCAACCAGGCGATGATGGAGCTGGGCGCGCGCATCTGCACGCCCAAGAAGCCCGATTGCGGCTCCTGCCCGATCGCATCCGAGTGCGAGGCTTTTGCGCGCGGCGTCCAGGAGAAGCGGCCGGTGCGGAAACCCCGGAAGACGGTTCCGCACAAGGAAATCGTGGTGGCGGTCATTGCCGAGGATGGGCGCTATCTCATTGGCAAGCGCCCGCCGGAGGGGATGCTCGCGGGGCTGTGGGAATTCCCCGGCGGGAAGGTTGAGGCCGGCGAGAGCCACCAGGACGCGCTTGTGCGGGAGTGCCGGGAGGAGCTCGGCGTGGAGGTGAAGGCCGGCGGCATGATCGCCACGCTTAATCACGCCTACACGCACCTGAAGGTGACGCTGAACGTGTACCGGTGCGTGATTCTTTCGGGGAAGCCGCGCGCGCGCACCCACAGCGAGTTGATGTGGGTGCGCCCGGACGCGTTTGACGAATACGCGTTTCCGAAGGCGAACCACAAGTTCCTGGGGCTTCTGCGCTGAGGCTTTGCGGCGCGTTTGCAATATCGGCGCCATTGATCGGGGAGACGGCTGGACCCGGATCACAGCCGTCTATCCGATTCGCGGCTTCGGCGCGAGACGGGCGGGCCGCCCGCGCTCCCATTGGTCCGCACTTCCGTTGTGGCGCAGGTTTGTGTCGTCGAGAAATCAAGCCCACTTCATTCCGCTGAAGTGTTACGATCAATCCACCCTCTGAATCCCGGGAAGCGCCCGTTTCTCCGGCCAATCAGTCCCGGCCGCCGAGATATCCCACCGCGTCCAGGGCCTCCAGATCGCTCTCGCTTAACGCGGCGCCTTCGACGACTCCGGCGGGGGATCGGGGCTGCGACTCTTCCAGCAGGCTTCGCAGCCGTTCGGCGCGATCCGGATCGGCGCCCGATCGGTCGTCCAGCTCGCCGGGGTCCGCGTCCAGATCAAACAGCCAGTGGCGGCCGCCCGCGCTGTCCTCGATCCAGACCGCGCCTTCATGCACGATCGCCCGCTGATCCACGCCCAGCGACGCCCACGGCCCGCGCGTGAACGAGAGCGCCGCTCCCCCGGGCGATTCCCGCGACGCCACGCCCAGGCGGCCCCACAAATCCTGGAGCACGGTCAGCACGGACACCCGCTCGGCGTGCTCCGCGGGGCCGGCGAAGGGCGCATCGATGATCAACGGCACGCGGATTTGCTCCTGGTGCAGCGTCACGCCGTGGCCCATGCCGCCGCGCTCCCAGAACTCTTCCCCGTGATCGGAAAGCACCACGAAGACCGTGTTCGGTTCCACCGCGCGGATGCCGCGCACCAGCGTCTCGACCGCGCGGTCCGCGGCCAGGCACTCCAGGTCGTACCGGTGGCGCACGGCCTCCTTACCCGCTTCGGATAGATCGGGTATCGTGTGCGCCGGCTGAAGCCCGATCGCGGTCTGAACCTGATCCAGATAGTAGGCCATAAACCGCGCGTCATCGTCGATAAGCGCCTGGTCGTACGCCGGGAGATCCGGCATCGGCCCCAGCGCGCCGGCCACGGCGGGATCGGGCCGGTAGGGCGCATGGGGATCCATATAGTGCGCATACAGGAAGAACGGCGGGTCCAGCGACGGCAGCGCCGCAATCGCGGCCGACGTCACCGCCTCCGCGGGCGCCCCGTTGTGAAAGTGGTAGTGGCCCGCTTCGTATCCCTGGGCGAAACCCAGCGCGGGCGCCAGGTTGGCGTTGGTCTGAAAGGCCCAGGTCGTATACCCCGCCGACGTGAAGCGCTCCGCGAGGGTCGTCCACGACTCCGCCAAGCGGTCGCTTGTGGGGCGCTCGGGATCCTCCAATCGCGCGCTGTACACGATCCCGTGCGCATAGGGATACACGCCCGTGATTATCGAGGCAAGCGCCGGCTTCGTCCAGCTCGACGGGCTTATCGCGTTGGGGTACCACGCGCTTTCCCGGGCCATCCCCGAAAGAAACGGCATCACCGGGCGGCCATGGCGCACCGCGTGAACACGGTCCGCCCGCAACGTGTCGATGAGGATAAACACCACGTTGGGGCGCGTGTTCGACGTGGCCGCGGCTGGGGGATCGGCCGCGCCGCCACACCCGGCGAGAAGCACAACGAGCAGCGGCATCAGCACCGCCGCGCGCACGCCCCCGCGTGGTATACCTCGCGTCACATACATCCCTTCGCGCCCGATCGCGCCTTGAATCCATCCGCCCGCCCCGGTAGGATGCCCGAGTTACGGGATCCGATACAAGCACGGGAGAGCGACACCATGCCAACGACATCTTTTTCGCGGCGCGCCTTTCTGCAGGCCGCCGCCGCATCCGCCATGACGGCCACCGCGGTGGCGCGGCCCGCGGATGTGCGCCCGGGCAGCCCGAACATCCTGCTCATTCTCGTCGATGATCTGGGCAATGGCGACCTCGAATCCCATGGCGCCCCCGATATGAAGACGCCCCACCTCAACGCGCTCATGGAAGCGGGCGTGCGCCTGGACAACTTCTATGCGAACTGTCCCGTGTGCTCGCCGACCCGGGCCGCCCTCCTGAGCGGACGTTATCCGGATCTCGCGGGCGTCCCCGGCGTCATTCGCACCCATTGGGACAATTCCTGGGGCTACCTCCGGGAGGACATCGACCTGTTGCCGGCCGTGCTGCGCCGCGCGGGTTACCACACCGCCATGGTCGGCAAGTGGCACCTCGGCCTCGAAGCGCCCAACCGGCCCTGGGAGCGCGGCTTCGACCACTTCCAGGGCTTCCTCGGCGACATGATGGACGACTACTACAACCACCGGCGTCACGGGATCCACTACATGCGCAAGAACGAGCGCGCGGTCTTCCCCGAGGGCCACTCCACGGACATCTTCAGCGATTGGGCCGCCGACTACATCCGCTATCAGGCCGAGGCCGAAGCGCCCTTCTTCCTGTACCTCGCCTACAACGCACCCCACACCCCCATCGAGCCGCCCGACGAGTGGCTGGCCCGCGTCAAGGCGCGCGAGCCCGGCATTGCCGATGATCGCGCCGCGCTGGTGGCGCTGATCGAACACATGGACGATGGGATTGGCCGCACCGTGCAGGCCCTGAAGGATACCGGCCAGTACGACGACACGATGATCATCTTCTGCTCCGACAACGGCGGCCAGGCCAGCGCCGGCGGAACCAACGGCCCCGTGCGCGGCGCGAAACAGGACATGTACGAGGGCGGCATCAAGGTCCCCGGCTGCGTCAGCTGGCCCGCGCGCATCGCGCCCGCGCAACGGCGCGACGACCCCGTAATGACCATGGATTTCTACCCCACTCTGTGCGGCCTGGCCGGCGTGCCCTTCGATCCCCGCGCCGACGGCGTCGATCTGGCGCCGGCGCTCTGGGGCGACGGCGGCGTCGACCCCGACCGCACCATGATCTGGATGCGGCGCGAGGGCGGGCAGTACGGCGGCCAGGATTACTACGCCATCCGCCGGGGCCCGTGGAAACTTGTTCAGAACAGCCCCTTCGAGACCTTCGAGCTCTTCAACCTCGCCGAAGATCCGAAGGAGGCCGCGCCCGTCTCGGGCAACCACCCCATGCGCGCCGAACTCGCCCGCGCGCTACGGGAACATGTGCTGCGCGCCGGATCGGTCCCGTGGCAACGTCCACCGGGCATATAGCGCCGCGCCGCCGTCAGCGGGAGGCCGCCTCCCGAACGCGAAGCAGCATCCCGGCCCCGCGATCCGCCACCTGCTCCAGCCAGGCCGCCGCGGCAAGCCGGGTCCGCGTTGCCTCCGGGACCGGCCACGTCGCCGGACAGTAGATCCACGCCGCGCACCATTCCCGCGCGATGGCCTCGCGTTCCGCGTCGGGCGTCGCGGGATCGAAGAAGGTCTCCACCGCCCCGCGCACGCGCGCATGCGGAACCGTGGTGAGATTGAAGCTCCCGATTCCATAGACCACCGGGTTGCCGCGCCGCAGCGCGATCACGTCGCTTGCGGGCGCGGGCGCCAGCACGGTTCCGCCGCCGATCCGCTCCATCAGCGCGGCGTCGTCCACATGCATCACCTCCGTGTGGAGCGCCGGATACGGCCCCGCCGCGCCCGCCCGGCCAAGCGGCGACTGAAAAAACAGCAAAGCCACAGCAGCCGACAAGACGCCCATTCCGACGAGCGCGCCCCCGATCGCACGGCCCGCCGGCATCCGCCAGTGCGCCAGGCCCGCCGCCGCCGCCATGCACAGCGGCAGCCAGAGCAGCACCTGGATCCGTTGCGGGCCGAAGCGTAGAAACCACCCCTGGCCAAAGCCGCTGAGCGCGAGGGCGGTAAACCCGATCAGCGCGACCAGGATCCACGGCGGCGTTTCGTCGGGTTCGGTCGTCTCCCGCGCGCCCCGGCGCCGCCACGCCCACGCCGCCCCCGCCAGCGCGCCCAACAGCGCCGGATCGGAGATTGCGGCCGCGACGGATCCATCGCGCCCCGCCAGCAGGTTGCCGTGGTACGTCTGGTAGACCACATACCCGATTGCGTACGCCGCCAGATAGCCCATACCCGCACCCAACAACACACGCGTCCGCGCCGGGGCCACGCGCCAGCCCCGCGCGATTGCGGGCCACGCCGCCACCCAGTGCAACCCCGTCGCTATCACGAACGGCGAAAACCAGATCGCCATCGCGCCCGCGGTCTGGTGATTCTCGACCGTCGCGGGGTTCAGGCGCATCAGAAGCGCCGAACAAAGAACGCCGGCCGCCGCCGGGATCGCCCAGCGACCCAGTGCGCGCGCCGCGCGGGCGTCCAGCCGCGCCCCGGAAAACAGCACAAAAAGCGCCAGCAGCCCGAAGCTGAACACCGCGAAACGCGCATTCAGAAAACCCGCCACGCCAATCGCGGCCATCCACGCGGGCGACACCGTGCCGCCGCCACGCGCCGCCCGAAGCGCCGCCCCGAGACCGCCGAGACAGCCCGCGAGCGACAGGGTGTAGTAGAGCCGCGGGTAATAAAGCACCGGCGGGCCGTGCGCGCCTTCAAACAGGTCATACACCCCGAAGCGGAAGAACAGCGCATCGAAATCCGGGTGCGCGTGCAGGCCCGCGAGGCCGGAAAGGAGAAACAGCAGACCCCCGGGCCCGCCGCTAAGCGCAAACAGGACAAACGCCGCGTTCGCATGGCGCGGGATCGCCTCAATCAGAAAGCGGTGGACCGCCCAGAGGAGCGCCAGCGCGCCCAGCCCATTGGCGAGGGCGTAGTAAAAAAGCGCATCCCCCGGTAGCGCGCGAACGAGGGGGCCGAGAACGCCATACAGCCAGAGATGCGGCACGCTATAGTAGCGAAGCGACGAGTCCCCCTCCGGAGCCTGACACGCCGCATAATTGGAGTGAAAACCCGAGGGAAACATGTCCAGGCTGTGGAGAAAAAGTGCGCTGTCCGGGATGGTCAGCCCGGTGGGAACCGTAGCCTCCGGCGGCGCCAGCCGCGTTATCCCATAGAGCAGCGGCTGTGTCGCCGCAAGCCCCAGGATCAGCGCCCACGCCCAGCGCGGCGTCCGTCGCGCCGGCTCATGCATACGCCGCGCCTCCGGACACGAGCGTGCGCGTACACCTCCCCGGGGACCAATCGGGGCGGTTCAAATCCTCAATGCGATGGGCGATCACGATGGCGGCTCCGGCAGGGTCAAATCCCGCGCAGTATAGCACTCAACGGCCCGGTCCCGACCATGGTCAGCCGCCCTCTCCCAGCACCTTGACCGTGAAGCCCGCAGCGCGCCAGGCTTCGTGATCCAGGAGATTGCGGGTGTCATACAGTCTCTTCGCGCGCACCCGGCAGGCCACCTCGCCGATATCCAGGCTGCGGTACGCCGTGTGGTCCGTCAGCAACACGATGCAATCCGCGCCGTCGAAACATTCCGGCAGGGGCGGGCGGGGTACGGACGTCTCCTTGACGAACGGATCGTGCGCGGCGACCTCCACGCCCGCATCCATCAGGAGCTGGATCACGGCGAGGGCCGGGCTCTCTCGGGTATCGCCCACGTTCCCCTTGTAGGCCAGGCCGAGCGCCGCCACTTTCGGCCGCTCCACGCCCTGGATCAGCCCGCAGACGCCCGCGGCCACATGATGGGGCATGGCGTTGTTGCGATGCCGCGCAAGCCGGATCAGCGCGGTCTCCTCGGGAAAGCGGTCGACCAGGAACCAGGGGTCGACGGAAATGCAGTGCCCGCCGACGCCCGGCCCCGCCTGGTGCAGGTTCACGCGCGGGTGCCGGTTCGCCAGTCGCGCGACGTCACGGTAGCGAATGCCGAGCTGCTCGCAGAGCAATGCGGTTTCATTCGCCAGCGCAATGTTGACGTCGCGATAGGTGTTTTCGACGACCTTCACGGTCTCCGCGGTCGTCAGGTCCGTGAGAAAGATCTCGCCCTCGACGAAACTCGCGTAGAGGTCCCGCGCGGCCTCGGCGGAGGCGCGGTCAACGCCGCCGATAACGCGATCGTTGCTGATCAGCTCGCGCAGGATATGGCCCGGCAGGACGCGCTCGGGGCAGTGGGCCAGCCGGAAGTCCCGACCCGCGTTCAGGCCGGACCGTTCCAGGATCGGGATGAGGATATCGCGGCATGTTCCCGGCGGGCACGTGGATTCGAGGATGACGAGCGCCCCGGCGCGAAGACAGGGCGCAATCGCTTCCGCCGTGGCGATCACATGGCTCAGATCCGGCTTGTTGCCCGCCGCGAGCGGCGTGGGCGCCGCGATAATGTAGGCGTCGCAGGGTTCCGGCTGGAGTGATGCGCGCAAGTTTCCCGAGCCGATCGCCGCGCGAACGAGCGTGCGCAGGCCGGGCTCGTCGATGTGAATATTCCCGGCGTTGACGGTTTCCACGACGCGCGGATTGATATCGACGCCGAGAACCTGGAACCCGTTCGTCGCAAAAATGCCCGCGGCGGGCAGACCGATATACCCCAGCCCCATCACACAGATCCGGCTCACCCTGGGAGCCCTCCGGCCACGGCCGGCGCCGCGGCTCCCAGGCGCGATTCCAGGTGGTCCACGATCCGCGCGCTCGCCCTTCCATCGCCGAAGGGGTTGGGCGTCCGCGCGATCCGGGCGCGGGCCGCCGGATCTTCCAGCAGCCCGCGGGTTTCCGCGACGATCCGATCGCGCCGGGCTCCCACCAGCCGCGCGGTTCCCGCCTCGATAGCCTCCGGGCGCTCGGTCTCATCGCGCAGGACGAGCACCGGTTTGCCGAGCGCGGGCGCTTCCTCTTGAATGCCTCCCGAGTCGGTCAGGATCAACGTCGCCCGCTTCATCAGGTGCACGAAGGGGAGGTAAGGCAGCGGGGCGATGCAATGGATCCGCGGGATCCCCTTCAGGGCCGCCTCCACGGTCTCCCGCACGTTGGGGTTGGGGTGTACGGGGTAAACGATTTCCACATCGGGGTGATCCCGCGCGATGGCCCGGAGCGCGGCGCAGAGTTCGCGCAGCGGCGCGCCAAAACTCTCGCGCCGGTGCGCGGTGACGAGCAGGAGCCGCCGCTCGCGCCCCAGGGAATCCAGCAGCGGGTCCGTGAAGGTATACGGCCGCGCGGCGATGTCCAGCAAGGCGTCGATAACGGTATTGCCGGTCACGAGGATGTGTTCCTCCGGGAAACGGGCCTCAAGAAGGTTCTGCCGCGCGCGCTCCGTGGGCGCGTAGTGCCACGCGCAAAGGCGGTCCGCCAGCCGCCGGTTCATCTCCTCGGGAAAAGGGCGCTGGCGATCCGCCGTGCGAAGCCCCGCCTCCACATGGCCGGCCGGAATCTGGTGGTAGAAGGCGGCGAGCGCCGCGGAAACGGACGTCGCGGTATCGCCATGGACAAGCACCGCGTCCGGGCAGGCCTCCGCGAGGACCGTGTCCAGGCCCCGCAGCATGCCGGCTGCGGCCTGGCACAGGCTCTGGTCGTGCCGCATGATGTCCAGGTCGAAGTCCACGCCGATGCCGAAGAGTTGTATCGCCGAATCGAGAAGGCTTCGGTGCTGCGCGGTCGCGCAGACCAGTGTGGAGAAGCGGCCGGGGCGCGCGCGCAGTTCTCGAATGACCGGCGCCATCTTGATGGCCTCCGGGCGCGTTCCGACGACAACCAGTACCTTCATACGCACTCCCCGATCGCTGGCGGGGCGCGATGCGCGAGGCCCCGGACTTCCCGGTGGGTACGATAGCCGCTTGGCCGGTCCGGGTGCAAACCCGGGTTGGGGGGAACGCGCGGCGTCTTCCCATAAAGTAAAAAGGCGGGACGCCGGGGTGTCCCGGAGTCCCGCCCACATACATTCGCAAATGCCGCCGCGCGGCGGACTAGCCCTGGCGAATAACGACCTTGTCGCCGACGCGGAGCACGTGGTTCTTCTGCCAGTTGTTCCACTTGAAGAGGTCGCTGAGCTTGACGCCATAGCGCCGCGCGATGGTGGTGGGATTCTGGCCCTTGGCGACGGTGTGAACGATCTCGTTGCTGCTCTTGGCCGCCGGCTGCGCCTTCCCGGGCGCGCCGCCCTCGGTGGGGTGCACTGCGTAGGTCTGGCCAACGTGCAGCACGGACTTGGCCGTCAGGCCGTTCCACGCCAGGAAGTCGCTCACTTTAATCCCATACTTTTGCGCGATGATGCTGGCGCTTTCGCCCTTGCGCACGGTGTGCTTCCGCGGCAGGCTCGGCACATCCGCCGCCGTGCCCACGATGCCCTCGGAGCGCGCCTCCACGGGCTGTGCGGCGGGGGACGGCGCTCCCGAAGCCGCGACCACCAGCCGGTCGCCAACCTTGATGGTCGAACGGGCCCCCAGGTTGTTCCACGCGAGGAAATCCTTCAGGGAGACGTTGTAGTCACGCGCTATCTTCGCGGGATATTCGCCGGGACCAACCACATGGTATTCGGACTTTGCCAGTGTCGCGGCCGTCTCGGTGACAGGCGCGGGCGCGGGCGCGGGCGCCGCGGCGGTCTCCCCAACGACCAGCGATTCGCCGACCTTGATGCGGGCGCGGCGGCCCTTATCGTTCCAATTCTGCAGGTCGGTCACCGAAACGTTGTGCGCCTTGGCGATGTCGTAGAGGGTGTCTCCGGGCCGAACGGTATACGTCGACTTCACGCGCGGCGCGGGGGTTGCCGGGCCTGGCGTGTTTTTCGCGAGGGTGACGGTCTCGCGCGCCGGTTCCGGTGCGGGCGCCGGGGTGTCGGCGCCGCCGCGCGCGGTTGGCGCGGAACCGCCGCCCGGCAGCTTGAGGGTTTGGCCCGCGCGCAGGCTCCGCGCCGAGCGGATGTTGTTTATGCGCATGAGTTCCGACGCCGAGACGCCATGGGCGGTGGCGATCTGGGTGACGGTCTCCCCGCGCTTCACCTTGTGCGTGGACGTGGCATACTGCATCCTGGGGGCGTTCGTCATGACGGCCGCGAACTTGTCCCGGTCCGCGGCGGGCACGAGTACGTGATACGAGCCGCTGGGCGGGGTGGTCTCATTGAGCAGCGCGGGATTCAGCGCGGCCAGCGTGCCATTCGGGTAGCCCATCATCGCGTCGAGATCGCTGAGGGCGAAGAATCCGTTCACCGGATGCTGCAAAGTATCCTCGGGCGGCTGGACGTTCATTTTAAACCCGTAGCGCTCGGGAGACTGCGCCACCAGCAGCGTGGCGATAAAGCGCGGGTAGTATTTTTTGGTCTCGGTCTGGATGCGGTGCGCGGCCGGGGGCGTGTCGAGCAGCGCCCAGAGATCGCGCTGGCCGCCGTTGGATTCCATCGCGCGCTGGAGGCCGCCTTCACCCATGTTGTACGCCGTGATGGCAAGCGGCCAGCTGCCGTCAAAGTGATCGTGCAGCACCTTGAGGTACTTGATCGCCGCCTCCGTTGAACTCTGCCAATCGTAGCGCTCGTCCACATGGGAGTCGACCCGGAGCTTGAAGCGGCCCGCCGTCGGGCGCATGAACTGCCACATGCCGCCGGCTCCCGCGCGCGAGACTATCTTTGGCTGAAATCCGCTTTCAACGAGCGCCAGGTACGCGATGTCTTCGGGCAGCCCCTCCTCGCGGAAGCGCTTCTTGATGTGCGGCAGGTACTTGTGGCTCCGGTCGAGGAAGGTCTGGAAGTTCTTCGGGTAACCCGTCTGGATTTCCTCAATCTCCTGCAACACGCGCTCGGGCAGGGGGAAGGGGATCTCGAAGGCGGAGTAATCGCTCGGCGTGTAGGCGTCCGCATCCAGCGGGCTGTGCGGGCGCGGCTGGTACAGCCCCGCGTTCCGCGCGGACGTATTGAGAATGTTGCCAAACTCCTGGCGAAGCGCATAGAAAATCTTCGGATCCAGATCCGCTTCGGTCAGCAGTTCAAGCATCCGGACATACTGCCGCAGGGCCGCGTCCTCGTCGCCGGATTCCTGTGCCGCGTTGGCGGCCTGGAAGGCCTGATCGGCGTCGCGAAGGAGATCCGTTACGGTTCGGGGCGACACCGCGTCGAGGGTTTGGGCGCCCGCGGCCATCGGCGGAACCGGATCGAATTGCTCCACGTTGCGGGCGGATTGGCTGGTTGTGGCGCACCCGGAGAGGATGGTCAGGGTCATCGCGACAAGACACGCGGCGGCGGTTTTGAGGGTTTTCATAGAAGGCCGAATAGCTCCTTGGTTTCTTGACGGCGAGTTCGGTTTTCGTGATGCCCCGCCGCGATGGACGCGGCGTGCGCCGTACAGGTTTCCAACGAGGTTGCCGATGCCGCGATAAACTCCTTCCGCGTGGCAACCAAACTCCGGAGCGCGTTGCCCCGAAGGGCGCGGCGCCGTGAACTGTCCGTCAACGACAATTCTTCCAGAAAACAGGGTCTCAGACATTCGTGTCGGAGAAAACGCTAATTTACAACCCGGCGCTCCACTACGAAGAAGGGAACCTGTACGAACCCTCCCCTACGGCCGGGACTCCCGGCGGACTGAATCCGCCCTCGCACTCGGCTTAGTTTAGACTACATGTTGTGGGGTGTCAAGTTATTACTTCTTCATCTTGTATTGAATTTCGCACTTTCGCGGCGCAGACGATCTCAGGCCCGCGCGCGCCGAAATAAGACCACGCCCGCCGCCATGAATACCACGGTGGCGAACCAGGCCGCGGGCATCGGCGCGACAAGCCCGATGGTTCCCAGCCCGATCGAAACGATGTAGAGCATAACATAGGCGAGCCCCAGCGCGATACTTGCGCCAAAGCTGATGAAGGGTCCCCCGCGCCGGAGTTTGAGCGCGAAGGGAATCGCGAGCCATATGATCACGAAGCACATCAGGGGCCGCGAGAACTTGGTATGAAACGCGACCCAGCTCGAAGCGGCCGGCAGCCCCATCTCCTTCGCGCGCTGCAGGTCGCGGTACAGCACGGCGACGCTACGGGTCTCCGGCGGCTTGGAAAGCGCAAACAGCATCTCGGGCGACTCGTTGAACGGCGCCGGCTGCTGCGTGATCCGTTCGACGGTTCGCGCGGGCCCGTTGCCGCCGGCGCCGTGGCGCTCGGCGATGCGCCGTCCGTCCTCCAGTATCCACGCGTCCCGCTCGGGGTCCCAATAGATGCGGTTCGCCCGGATCTCCTCCATGCCGTCCTCGCTGAAGGCGTGGATGAATACGTTCTTGCCGGTGAGCGCCACCGGGTTAAACCGGAGGATGTGGCAGGTCCACTGGCGGTCCCCCAGGTTGGTCCAGCTCGGCCCGGTTCCGGGTTCCAGCTGGAATCGCTTGAAATATTCGCGCTCCACGCGGTTTGCCAGTTCCGCGCACCGCACGCCCAGGGTGTTCTCGAATACAAACACGGCCACCGCGAGCAGGGCCGCAATGGCGATGGGCATACGCGCGATGCGGCCGAGGCCGACGCCCCCCGCGCGCAGCGCCGTGATCTCGGAGTCCTGCGCCGCCCGCCCGAGCACCATCAGCGTGGCGACCAGGAGCGCCAGGGCGAGCGCCTGGAACTTGAACATGAAGTTCGGGGCCTGCGTCGCGTAGTACTGCACGACAACCGTCCAGGGAATGTCGTACCGTTCGATGTCGCTCTGCCGGGCGGTGAGCAGGTCGATGAGCACGTACAGAAAGACGAACGCGAGCAGCGTCTTGAAGAGGGTCGCGAGAAGCCGCTTCCCGAGGTAACGGTCGATTGCGGTCATATGCGGTCCACCCGCCAGATGAAGACGGCGCCCGCCGCCATGAGCACCAGGTTCGGAACTTGCGCGACGAGAATCGCGAGCGTGATGTTGGGCATGTAGATATCCTTGACCAGCGATCGGAGCACGAAGTAACCGGCGATGATGAGTACGCCGCTCGCGAAGGTGTAGGAACGCCCGGATCGCTGGGCCCGCGCCCCAACGGGGGCCGCGACGACGCTAACCGCCAGGCACATCAGGGGAAAGGAGAAACGATCCCCGATCTTCGTACGAAGGGTGTAAATGCTTTGCGAGGTCCGAAAGTTGTTGGTCTGCTGGTATTCCGCAATCAGACGCTGCTCTTCCGCGAGCATCCTTCGGAACGGCCACCCCTCCGCGGACTCGGCCCGCGCGAACGAATCAAGGCGCGGCAACGTGAGCGTCAGGGAGTTGACGCGCGTCGTCACGGTGTCGTCTTCTATACGCCGCACATCTTCCATCTCCAGGCGGGACACGCCGGCTTGCCGGAAGACGCGCGCGGAGCGCGCATAGAAGGCCTGGACGCCGTCCTGCTGATCCTGGAGCACGATCACATTGTGGAGGGTGCGGTCCGGCGTGCGGCGCTCGATGTAGACGCGCCAGTCTCCGTATTGGTGCATAACCCCGGTCGGCGCCGCGTCGAGGGTGACCCGGAGCGGCATCTCGCTGCCGATGAGCTGGTTGATTTGCCTGTAGGCCCAGGGCTGGCCCTGATCCAGGATGACGAAGCACACCACGCTGAGCGCCCCGCCCATGGCCACCACGGGGAGCACCAGCCGCCGCAAGGGCACGCCGGCCGCCTTCGCGGCAGTCAGCTCGCTGCTCTGCGCCATGCGCCCGAAGGTCATCATGATCCCCAGCAGGAAGGTCACGGGCAGAATGAATCCCGCCATCGTTGGCAGCGAATACACCGACAGGCGCGCGATGTCGAGCGGGGTGATCCGCGCGATTGGCAACGTATCGAGCAGGTTGCCGACGGCCTCGCCAATGGATCCGATCATGACAACGAAACTGATGACCACGGCGGCCATCAGCGCGGGGACCCAAATCTGGCGGAAGGTATAGCGGGTAAGAATGGTCAAAGGTAGCGGTCTTTCCGGGGGATTTGCCAACGCGAAGTATAGCGCAACCGCGGCGCGGGACTCATCCCGCCGGTCAGGGCAATCGCATTTAGACTCCCAGCCCAAGCCGAGCGGCATACGAACCCTTCAATGTTAGAACGGGCGCGAGTTGGATCGCTGTCTTGCGCCTGCGGCGCAATCTGCCGGCGGGCCGCCGGCGATGCCGGCGCTCCAAGCCGCTCACTTTCGTTGATTAAAGGTTCCAAATCGACCCAAGTTTTCACCCAAATGCCGCGATGGAGTTTAAATGGTTCGTCCGGTTTGAGCGTACGGGATTATTCATAAGCGTTTCTCCGTGTCCGAATTATCCGGAACCGCCCATGTATGCCGGTTGGGGCCTCAGTTGGTGAAATCGTATCGACTGCTCTTCCGGGCCCGAAGGGCCAGTGCAGCTCACAGCCCCGGGCAACGCCCGGGGAATACGGGGGCGCCACCTTCCCCGCCCTGAAAGGGCAGCGCAGTGGTGAGCCAGTCCAGCGTTTCTGAAGTTCAACTGCGCAGCCCTTTCAGGGCGTTTAAGAAACCCACCGCTCAAACCCTGGGCGTTGCCCCATAAGCGCTAACTTGTTTGCAATCCGCCGCAGGCCGCGTGCTATACTTCCCATCAGGAAGCGAGGACGGCCAATGATGGACGAAGATTGGAAGA